>DASQEG010000436.1:0-2472 GCA_035633775.1 Bryobacteraceae bacterium | reverse complement strand
CGGCCCTCATAACGGCCCTCACGCACACTTTCCAGCATGGCATCGCGGACGAAGTTCGACGGTCCGCTGGTCTCAGGCAAGCTCATCTAGTTCCCTTCGTTTCGCAGCAGAGCTGCTGCATGGCGGACGCGCTGCAGTGTTCGCTCCCGACCCAGTACTTCGATTGTTTCAAACAGAGGAGGGGCGTTCTTCCGGCCGCAAACTGCAACGCGTACGGGCGTGAACATCTGACCGGCCTTGATGCCGAGATCGGCTGATGCCTGACGCAAGCTGGCTTCCAGTCCGGAGTGCGTCCACTCCGCTGTTTCCAGAATGCCGGCCGCATGCTCGAGCACTCGTACAGCCATGGCGACATCACCTTTTTGCGGGATCAGCTCTGAGGCATCGTAGGGAGCGAGATTCTCATTGAGAAAGAAATCGGCGACGGTGCTGACTTCGCTCAGCGTGCGAATCCTTTCCTGGATAAGCGGAGTAATGCGGCGAAGCTGATCCTCGTTGACAGCGCCTTCGGGCCTGACCCAGGGCAGGAGGCGGCGAGTCAGCTCGTCGGGCGGCATAGCGTAAATGTGCTGCGCATTCAACCACAGGGCCTTTGGGTCCAGCGGGTCCTCTTCTGTAAAATTGACAACCGCATTGCTTCGGTTTACGCCCTCAAAGCGGAATGCCTCGACCAGCTCTTCACGGGTCATCCGTTCGCGTTCGTCCTTTGGGTTCCATCCAAGCAGGCAGAGGAAGTTCACGTAGGCGTGCGGCAGGAAGCCGGCGTCGCGATATGTGCCGACACTCACCACGGGCCCGTGTTTACGCTTGGACAGTTTTGCTCCATCGGGTGCGATCAGCAGGGGAAGGTGCGCGAACTCCGGAATCTGTGTGCCAAGAGCTTCGAACAGGAGGACGTGCTTGAACGTATTCGGAAGGTGGTCCTGACCTCGGATGATATGCGTGATCTGCAGGTCCGCATCGTCGGCACACGACGCCATGTGATACGTCGGCATTGCATTTGAGCGGAGAAGGGCAAAGTCCTCGATATCGGCAGTACGCCTGGCCTGGTCACCGAAGACCAGATCCTGGAAGTGGACCGTGCGATCAGCGTCGCGAGGCACGCGAAAGCGCACCACGTACGGCTCACCCGCACTCGCTCGCCGGTCCGACTCAGCCGTACTCAACTCACGCGCGCCTTCGTTGAACAGCCATGGACCTTCGGCTGATGAACGATCGGGATCCTCGCCGGCATGGGCCGGCGTGAAGTCCCTGTATGCATGCCCACGGGCGAGCAGATCCTCAGCCGTTCGCCGGTGCAGGTCCAGCCGCTCCGATTGTCGGTACTGCTCATCCCACCCAAGCTCCAGCCACCCGAGCCCCTCGAAGATGGAGTTCAGCGACGCTTCCGTGTTGCGCTCCAAATCGGTATCGTCGATACGCAGGATTACGGTGCCGCCATTGCGCCGCGCGTACAGCCAGTTGAAGATAAATGTCCGCGCGCTGCCGATGTGGAGATACCCGGTAGGCGACGGGGCGAAGCGAACTCTCATCCAGTATTTTCAGTATACGAGCCCGGCTTTTTACGGCTTCAGGCGCCGGTAAAGGTCGACGAGCTGTTCTATCGGGAGTTGCTCGGCGCGAAGCTTCGCTTCGGGCTGCGCCTCGACCTTCTGGCGGTCGTATGCTCCGGAGAGTTTGTTGCGGAGCGTCTTGCGTTTCTGGGTAAAACAAGCGGAGGCGAACGCGAGGAAATCGTCGACATCCTGCATCAGAGGCTTGGCATGCGGCTCCAGCAGAACGACGGCTGAATCCACCTTGGGCGGCGGCCGAAACGCGCCGGGCGGGACTGTAAACAGGTACCTGGTGCGCGCAAGTACCTGGCAACTCACGCTCAGATATCCGTAATCCCTGGAGCCCGGGGCAGCGGCCATTCTCTCCGCCACCTCACGCTGAACCAGAAAGACGGCACGCCGCAGCAGCGGCCCCAGCCGGAGCACCTTGTCGACGATTGGACTGGTGATGTAGTAGGGCAGGTTTCCCGCCACAACGGCGGGCGCCCACTGGTTCAGATCCGCGCGGAGAACATCGTCGTGATGGACGGTGAAGGCCGGGGTGCCTCGGAACTTCTCCTGCAGATAATGAACAAGCACCTGATCCACTTCGATTGCGTGCAGTGAGGCGGCGCGCGGACTCAGGTATTCGGTCAGGGGACCGCGCCCGGGGCCAATCTCAATCACCGGCTCCGGTTCACCGGGAAGCGCAGCACTGGCAATGCGCTTCAGGGTAGACGTACTCGCAAGGAAGTGCTGGCCGAGCCTGCGCGGCATCAGCCGCGAATGTCAATCTTGCTATTGCGAAGCCAGATACGCAGGCGAGCCGCGGTTGGCTGCCCAAACGTGGTCGCCGGATTGAAAACCATCGTGAGCAGGTGGTTCTCGATGTTACGCCGCATGGTAACCGGGAACTTCGCCGCGCTCTGGTCGGGAAGCG
>DASQEG010000435.1:0-2442 GCA_035633775.1 Bryobacteraceae bacterium | reverse complement strand
ACAAACCGGATGCTTCGGCTGCATTATCCCGATCGGGTGCTTGCCTCTGATTGTCCTCGCCGCTGCTCTGATAGCGTGGGCGTCGAACTGATTTTAAACAGGTTTTGAACGTAAGCGTCAGACGAACCCCTATTGAAGGCGAGTGCCCTTGGCTGATGAGATATCCGCATGGCACGACGGCGCAGTGCAGAAGAAATCGAGCAGTTGCTGGGACAGTACCGGGCGAGCGGCATGACGCAGGTGGCGTACAGCGAGCAAGCAGGGATAGCCCTCAGCACGCTGGGCCGCTATCTTCGAGGACGTGGGGGCAGCAAACAGCGGCTGATCCGGGTGAAGGTGGAACCGGGGCCCGGTGCAGATCGCGGATTCGTGTTGGTGCTGGCCAACGGGCGGCGAATCGAAAGCGGCTGGAGGTTCAGTGATGTCGAACTGGCGCGTCTGATCCGGGTGGCCGAGGCGGTGTAGATGTTCGGTTTGGGTCCGGCGACAAAGATCTATGTTGCCGCCGAAGCGGTGGACATGCGCAAGGGCTTCGAAGGACTGTTCGGGCTGGTACGCGATCAACTCGGGCACGATCCGCTCAGTGGACATCTGTTCCTGTTCACGAATCGATCGCACACACGATTGAAAGCGCTGGTGTGGGATGGCAGCGGACTATGGGTTTGCGCCAAACGGCTCGAGCGCGGACGCTTTCATTGGCCGGAGGCCAGAGACACCGCGAGCGTGTCGATGCGGGCGGAAGAACTCGCGATGCTGGTGAACGGAATGGACTTGGCGCAAGCGCGGCCGAGGCGCAACTGGCTGCGGCGGAGCCCGGCGGCATAAAACATTTCAGCCAGCGTTCGTGTAGTTAAAAAGCGTGCGGAAAAGACTCGCATTTGCTGGGGAGTTCTCCTAAAATAGAGCTTTCCGGTGAGTTCCTCGGACCCGCAACTGCGCATTGCACAACTCGAACGTGAACTGCAGTGGGCACAGCTCAAGATCCAAGTGTTGGAAGAGCGCCTGCGCAAACAGCGCATCCTCATGTTCGGTCCCAAGAGTGAAACGCTGAGCAATCTGCAACTGGAACTGCTCGCTGAAGAGGAGCCCAGCGTCACGGCTGATGAGGTCGAAGCCGAGGCGGCGCGCGAGGCGGTGACCAAGGCTCCGGGCCGTGAGCGCAAGGCTCATCCCGGCCGCGAGCGGTTGCCGGAGAATCTCCCGCGCGTGGAGAAAGTAATCCCGTGTGAGGAGAGGAACTGCAAAGCCTGCGGCAAAGAAACTATGGTGATCGGGTACGACGAGAGCGAGCAACTCGAAGTCGAGCCGGCTCGCTACTTCGTGCGTGTGACCAAGCGCGAAAAGCGCGCGTGCCGCGGTTGCCAGCAGGGTACGGTGACCATGGCTCCGCTGGAGGCGCGCATCGTGGAAAAGGGTCTGGCCAGTGATGCGGTAGTCATCCAAACGGTAGTTTCCAAGTACTGCGACCACGTGCCGCTGTATCGTCAGGCGATGATGCTGGCGCGCGAAGCGGGTCTGGAGATTGGACGGGCGACGCTGGACGGTTGGGTCATGCGGGTTGGGGAACTGCTGCAGCCGGTTGTCGCGGCGATGCGGAGAGATCTGCTGAGCGCGGATTACCTGCAGGCGGACGAAACGACAGTGCCGGTGCAGATGCATGATAAGCGCGGCAGGAATCACCAGGCGTACTTATGGCAGTATGGAAAACCGGGCGGCGAGACGGTATTTGATTTCTGCCTCGGGCGCGGGCGTGAGGGCCCGAGGAAATTCCTGGATAAATGGGAAGGCATCTTGCAGACCGACGGCTATCAGGTCTATGACGACGTGGGTGGACCGAAGCTGGTGCACGTCGGTTGCTGGGCTCACGCGCGCCGGAAGTTCGTCGACGCCGTGAAGGTCAACAAGGAAGATGGCGAGGCGATCGCGATGGTAACGCGTATGGATGCGGTGTTCCTTGTCGATCGCAATGCGCGTGAGCAAGGGATGTCCGCCGCCGAACGGCACGTGTTCCGCCGGGAGCACGCGCGCCCGTGGGTTGACGAGATCCGGCAGGAGTGTTTGGCCATCCAGCGGCGCGCGCTGCCCCAGAGCGCGCTCGGTAAGGCAGTGGCTTACACCCTGAACATGTGGAAGAAGCTCGACCGGTGCTTCGAGTATGAACAGGTCGAGCTATCCAACAACCTTGCTGAGAATTCGATGCGGCCGGTTGCGGTGGGCAGGAAGAACTGGCTGCATGTCGGCAGTGTGCAGGCAGGTCCGAAGGTCGCCGCCATCCTGTCGATTGTGCAGTCGTGCCGGCGACTGGGTATCGCCGTGAAGGAGTATCTCGCGTCGGTGCTACCGGGATTGAATGGCCGCACCACCCGCGAAGTCGCCGCGCTCACGCCCGCCCGTTGGTCCCTCACGCGATAACCTGGGTTGGTCAGACGCTTACGGCCTACC
>DASQEG010000434.1:0-11807 GCA_035633775.1 Bryobacteraceae bacterium | reverse complement strand
AAGAAAGGCGGGCCTTGACCGAGAGGCGACGCCGAATCGTAGCCGAAACCAAAGTCGCGGGGGGCAGCCTGGTTCAACCGCTTGTCGAAGAGAAACTCGTAGCGGAAGAAAGATACCCGCGCGTCGTTCGTCAGGCTCGGCGAGAGGACCTGAGTCTGGGACAGCACTGCCGAGTGCGCCGTCAGATCGTCGCGCGTCGGGAAGCCGGGCACGGGTGCGCCACGTACCGAGATGGGATTCACGTTGTGGCCCGATGACCACGAATAGCGGGCAAACAGCCTTCCGGCTTCCGAATGAACCAGGTCCGCCCGTCCACCTGCCTGATTGTTTTCGTTCTCCGTTACTACGGTCGAAGCGAACACATTTGGTGCGATGTTGCCCGCTGGATACAAGTCCAGGATGCGCCTTGCGAGCGGGTGAAACTGGCTCGGCGGGATCTGATTGTTCTCATAGGGCACGCCACCCGCGGCTACGTTCACAAGGCGAATGGGAAGACCCGAGAAGTCGCCGCGTTTCTGCGCTTCCGTGGGGACGACGGCCGACTGCGTAAAACCCTGCCGATTGCGAAAGCCTTCGTAGTATCCGAAAACGAACGCCTTGTCCTTGCGGACCGGTCCGCCCACGGTACCACCGAACTGATTCTGTTTGAGAGGTTCTACTCGCGCAGAGAAAAAGTTCCGCGCGTCCATCTTGTCGTTACGGAAGAACTCGTAGAGTGTCCCGTGAAGGCGATTCGTTCCGCCCTTGGTCACGACGCTGGTTGTCGACCCGCTGTAGCCGCCGTACTCAGGAGGCGCTGTATGCGTGAGGATGCGGAACTCCATTACGGCATCAACAGGTATCTTCAACGCGAAGCCACCGTCGACACGGTTGTTGTTCTCTGATCCGTCAAGCAGGTAGTTGTTCGACTCCGGCCGCTGACCATTCACGGCGTAAGCCTGACCTTCACGCAGCGTTCCACCGATCCGCAACACACCCGCGCTAACCGGAGCCACGCCGGTCTGCAAGAGACCGAGCTGGGTGAAGTTACGCCCGTTGAGCGGCAAATCGAGCACCTCGCGCCCGCTGACTGTCTTGCCCAGGGTGTTGGTGGATGTATCGACCTGGCTCGCATCCGCCGATACCGTGATGGACTCAGCGACGGAAGCGAGCTTCAGTTGCACATCGACGCGTGCTGTCTGGCTAACCAGGATGTGAATCGGGCCCTGCGAGAAGCGCGAGAACTTAGGTGCCTCCACCGTGAGCATGTAACTGCCGACAGGAAGTGCGGAAACGCGAAAGAGTCCGTCATCGGAACCCGTTTGCCTGCGGGAGAAGCCGGTTTGAGGGTTTGTGACTGAGATCGAAGCTCCCGTGATGGCGCCGCCGCTTTCATCAGCGATCTTCCCTTCGAGGGCTCCTGTCGGGTCCTGCGCTGCAGCAACACCGGCCAGCAGCAGCATTGCGGGCCAGCGTAAAAAGGCAATCAGTTGGTTCATTCGGTTTGTAGTCGAGCTCCGGCGTAAAGAAGCTCATCTTAGTGAGAACCGGGACCGTTGACAATAATATGAAGCGACTACTTGTTGAAATCAGCGTCTCCGCGGCGGTCCAACCTCACGCCACCCGGTGTACTCGAAGTGATCCGTGAGGTGCAGACTGGTGCCCACGAACTGCTGATGCACGACGCGCGCGGGAAGCAGAAACCCGACCGAGCTTCGTGCGTATTCGACTGTGGACACGTCACGGATCATGGCTTTTCCAACCGGCCGTTCGGACTCCATGCTGATGCGCATAGGCAGTCCGGTCCCGGTCTCAATCCAGATCCGTCCTTTCATCGGCTGCCGAACCGGCTCCTTGCTTTCGCCATAGACCGTGAAAGCCTCCGAGCCGTCCAGCTGAACATAGGTATACACTGCATAGCCAGCGTCGTCCTGTCGCTCATGCCGGATCTCATATCGCGAGACTCCGCCGCGGGCGAAGAGGAGAATGAGTTGTCCGAGATCGGTGATGAAGCCTACAAGTCCATGCTCTTCGAACCGTTCAAGCTGCCGGCGTCGAGCCTGAGCGTCCCGGCCGGAAATTTCGCGCGCCAGCTGGTCGAGCGAGGTGGTCTTCTTTCTCCAGACCTGTCCATCAACCTTGCGTACGACGCGCACCTCGCGCAAAGGCGCACCGGGTTCGTCCATGCTGACGAATCCGTAATCACAGACGATCTCCCGGCTAACCTCAGGCAGAGCTACTTCGATCCCTCGCGGCCCGGTTCGCGTGCGAGCACCACGCGGAATCGTCTGTGTCAGGATCTCGGTGCCTGAAATGCGGTCGGCATTTTGCTCGAAAAGGTCTGCTTCGCGGCCAAGTCGCGCAAGAACACTCTGGTGATTGGGTGGCGTTTGTGCAAGGATGGTAATTCCCAGCAGTGCGACTCCGGCGACTGTACGCATGCAATCTCCAGAGTACGCTTTCTACGGGCAGGCACTAATTGCCCGTGGAAGGTCGAACGGCATCGCAATGCTAAACTCAGGTACTTAAAGGCACTCACCCGGAGGATTCATGTCCGCAGACAACGTGGCGCAGAAGGTGAAGCAGATTATCGTCGAGCAGCTCGGCGTCGACGAAGCTCAGGTCGACGATACGGCCTCTTTCGTTGACGACCTCGGCGCTGACTCGCTCGACATCGTCGAACTCGTGATGGCGTTCGAAGAAGCCTTCGACATCGACATCCCTGACGAGGATGCCGAAAAGATCACCACCGTTAAAGAAGCATTCGCCTACATCGAGAATAAGAAGAAGTAACTCCCATCAGGGTTCCGGAGCTTTCCCGATTTGTCACGCAGAGTCGTCGTAACCGGTCTGGGACTCCTCTGTTCCGTGGGGTCCAACGCCGAGGAGTGCTGGCAGGCTATCTGTGAAGGTCGCAGCGGTATCGGGCCGATCACTCAATTCGATGCCGCTGAATTCAACTGCCGGATCGCCGGCGAGGTGAAGAACTTCGATCCGACACGCTGGATCGATAAAAAAGAACTGAAAAAGATGGCCCGCTTCATTCAGTTCGCGGTCGCCGTCTCAGATATGGCTCTCCAGTCGTCGGCTCTGCGCGTCGATGCTGACATCGCTGAACGTGTGGGTGTTTATATCGGCAGTGGCATCGGCGGGTTCGAGGTTATTGAGCGAGAGCACAAGACCCTTTTGGAGAAGGGCCCGTCGCGGATTTCGCCCTTCTTCATCCCTGCGACGATCGTAAATCTTGCGTCAGGTCATGTTTCGATTCGCACCGGTGCAAAGGGCCCGAACTCAGCCGTTGCCACGGCATGTACAACAGGTGCCCACGCCATCGGCGACTCTTACAAGATCATCCAGAGGGGCGACGCGGATGCGATGATCTGCGGCGGCACTGAAGCCACTATCACTCCGCTCGGCGTCGGCGGTTTTGCTGCGATGCGTGCTCTTTCCCAGCGGAACGACGAGCCTCACCGGGCCAGCCGTCCCTGGGATCGGGACCGGGACGGGTTCGTCGTAGGCGAGGGTGCCGGAGTTCTGATCCTCGAAGAACTGGAGTTTGCGAAAGCGCGCAACGCTCCGATTTATGCCGAGCTCATCGGCTACGGGATGAGCGCCGACGCGTACCACATTACCTCCCCGTCCGAAGATGGTGAGGGCGCGTACCGCGTGATGCGGAATGCATTACGTGACGCAAAGCTGGATCCGGACAAGATTGGCTACATCAACGCCCACGGAACCTCGACCCCAATCGGTGACAAGCTGGAGACGCTGGCTATCAAGCGAGCGTTCGGAGACCATGCGTACAAGCTGATGGTCAGCTCCACCAAATCGATGACGGGGCACCTGCTGGGTGGCGCTGGAGGGCTGGAAGCCGGCATTACTGTGCTGGCGCTGCAGAAGGGCATCGCACCGCCTACGATTAACCACGAGAACCCGGATCCGGAATGCGACCTTGACTATGTGCCTGGGCGCGCTCGCCACGGCCAATTCGACTACGCGCTCTCAAACTCGTTTGGGTTCGGCGGCACCAATGGATCGCTGATCTTCCGTCGCTGGACGGAGTAGTGCTTTCGACAGGCTCGCGTTGGTGACCGCGCAGCGACACGCGTGAACAGGCAACGCTGATCCGCCCCACCGCTCAGCTTTCGTTCATCCGCTCGCCTGAGTGCGACGGTAGCCGGCTCGGAGATAGACGCCCTGGCTTGGAAAGCTGCCTCAGCGACATCCAAACTAACCGGCGGAGATTGCGACGGTCGGCGTTGCCGTGATATGAATGATCCCATTCTCTTCAGGAGGTGGGCATGTCCTATCCACATTTCCGCATCGTTCTGGCCCTCGCCCTCGCGGCAAGTCTGACTGGGCAGAGCGAGCGTGGGAACGTATCCGGCACTGTTACTGATCCGGGTGGAGCTGCTGTTGCTGGCGCGAAGCTGACCCTTGTTCATGTTGACACCAACACCACCCTGACATCGGCAACATCGGAAGCTGGGGAGTTCAACATTCCAAACCTGAGTCCTGGGTCGTATCGACTCGACGTGACTGCGCCAGGGTTCAAGCATCAGGTACAGGACAAGATCATTGTTGCTGCGGCGAGCGGAACGCGCGTCGATGTTCAGATGCAACTCGGGCAGGTCACGGAGACAATCGAAGTCTCAGCTGCCGCCGTGCTGATTCAGAGTGAGAACGCGAAGGTCTCGACCCAGGTCCAGAACAAGCTTGTCGACGAGCTTCCGCTGGTCGTCGGCGGCGAGATGCGGAGTCCTTTCAACCTCGTCGCGGTGGCCGCCGAGGCACGCGGAAGCGGTGGGCGAATGTCTCTGGGCGGTGGTCAGGCCGCGGCCTGGGACGCAACCCTCGATGGGCACTCCGTCGGCACAAATCGTTCTTCTGACACTGCAGAAGCGGCGCTGAACACACCTTCCGTAGAAGCGCTAACGGAATTCACCGTTGACACAAACGGCTTCAAAGCTGAGTACGGACAGGCTGGTGGAGGTGTCATGACCTTTGCCTCGAAATCCGGCACGAATCAGTTCCATGGCTCGGCATATGACTTCCTGCGCAATGACGCCATGGATGCCCGCGGCTTCTTTGCTCAGCGGAGATCCGTCTACCGTCAGAACGATTTCGGCTTTACGGCGAGCGGTCCTGTCATCGTGCCGAAGCTGTACAACGGCCGAAACCGCAGCTTCTTTTTCGTCTCATACGAGGGCTTCCGCAATCGGGTGGGCGCGAATGACTCCATCTTCTCGGTGCCGACTCCCGAGATGTACAACGGGGACTTCCGCAACTGGGTTGATCAGAACGGACGCATGATTCCGATCTACGATCCGGCGACAACGAGACCCAACCCGAACGGATCGGGATTCATTCGCGATCCTTTCCCAAACAACGTCATTCCGCCGCAACGCTTCAGCAGTTTCACAAGGACGATCCTGCCCTACGCCCAGGGTCTCGCGCCAAATCGTGGTGCAGCCCCTGGCACCAGTGCTTATGTGCGTCAGAACTATATCGTGACCGGCGGCACGGAAGTAACTCCGACCGATAAGTGGAGCGTCAAAGGCGACCAGAACATCGGTGACAAGCAGCGGCTCAGCTTCCTTTGGAACATGACCACCTTCCGCCGCAAGCCCGGCGCGGCCGGGCCGCCGGGATTACCCGATCCTCTATGGAGCGGACAGATCCAGGCCTGGGACACGGAGGCTTATCGCATCACACACGACTACACGCTCACATCAAGCCTCGTCAACCACTTCTCCTGGTTCAGGAACTCGTTTCGGAAGGACAGCTTCTCGGGTGCGACGGGGCGCGACTGGAAAGACAAGGTCTGCATGAAGGGTGTGGTCGACTGCAACGTGAACTTCCCGTCCATACGCTTCACCGAGTTCGCACAATGGAACAGCACAGCGTATAACGGAACCGAACAGCCCGGCTGGAGCGTCAAGGAAGATCTGAGCTGGATCCGTGGCTCGCACACGATGAAGTTCGGGTTCAGCTTCCACGACCAGAATGCGAACGGGTTCGGCCAGCAGGACATCAGCGGGCGCGCGGACTTCAGCTTTCTGAGCACGAGCATTCCCGGGTCTACCTCCTTTCCTGCAAGCGGAGGCAGTTCGTTTGCGTCGTTCCTGCTCGGGGACGCGTTCTTTGGCCGCACTGAGACCGTGCGTGCGGTAAACCAGAACTTCCCTTATTACGGCTTCTATGCGCAGGATGACTGGCGAATCACCCGCAAGCTGACGCTCAACATCGGGCTGCGATATGAGTTCACCTTGCCGCCGCGCTCGGACCTGGATGAGTACTCCGACTTCGATCCCGATCGGCCCAACCCCGATGCCGATGGGCACCCAGGAGCTCTGATGTTTGCCGGTTTCGGCCCTGGGCGCGAGGGTCGAAGATCGCTCGTACCGGGCTGGTACGGGGGATGGGGCCCACGCATCGGTCTCGCGTACGCGCCGGACAACAGGACGACGTTCCGTACAGCCTTCGGCCGGTCGTTTAGCCGCGTAACGGCCGTACAGGGGAGCGGGCACTTTGCAGGGTTCATTGGCCAGTATGAGTTCAACAACGCGGACCAGGGCCTGACACCGACGTTCAACTGGGATCAGGGGCTACCAGCGTATGGGCTTCCCCCCTCGATCGATCCTGCCTTCTCGAACGGCAATACCGTTGACTGGTGGCAGGGCCAGGAAGCGACGCGTGCCCCGGAAAGCCTGTACTGGACCTTCTCGATTCAGCGGGAGGCGGTCCGCAACACGGTTGTTGAGATCGCCTATAACGCCAACATCGGAACGCATCTCCAGACGGGGTTGCTGAACTATAACCAGGTGCCGACTCGGTACCTGGACCAGTTCGTGCAGCAGTACGGGCCGACTCAGGCACTGGCGCTGCTTCGGGCCGACATCGACTCACCGCAGGCGAGGGCTGCCAACATCCCGATCCCGTATCCGAGTTTCACGACGCAGCGGCTGCGTACCGTCGCTCAGGCGCTTCGGCCCTTTCCCCAGTACCAGAACATTGTCACCGGAGTTCAGAACGGCGATAAGAGCGGGCACTCGAGTTATCACGCGATGGTTCTGAAGCTCGACCGACGATTCTCGCAGGGACTGACGATGAACTGGAACTACACGCTTTCCAAGCTGCTGACCGATTCCGATACGTATTTCGCGAACGGTGCGGCGGCTCAGGACCACTACAATCGCCGGCTGGAGAAGTCGATCGGGCAGAACGATCAGACTCACGTGTTGAAGTTCAGCACCTTGTATGAGCTTCCATTCGGGCGAGGGCGGCGCTGGCTGCAGGGCGGCTTCCTCTCTCACGTGATTGGCGGGTGGCGTCTCAGCGCCATTCAGATCTATGCCAGCGGTATGCCGATTGCGCTCAGCCGCAATAATCCGCTGCCCATCAGCAACGGCGTAACGCGTCCCGTCATTGACTCGTATGACGACTGGCGCGCGCCCATCAAGGGCGACAAGTTCGATCCCGCGGTCGATCGCTTCCTGAAGCCGGCCAGCGAGTTCCCATCTCAGCCGGCGCATATGTTCGGGAATGCGACCCGCTACAATCCCAAGGTCCGTGGGTTCTGGAGCAAGGATGAGAGCGTTAGCGTCGCGAAGACATTCCCGCTCACGGAGAGCGTTCGCATTGACCTCCGCGGCGAGGCGTTCAACCTGCTGAACCGGACTATCTTTGGGACCGGTAACACGAACCTGAACAGCAACGACTTCGGCATCGTTGCCAGTCAGGTGAACAATCCGCGGCAACTCCAGGTCGCGCTGAAGATCTACTGGTAGCGACCGCTGCTCGTTCCGCAACTTCGGGTACGTTACCCTGATGCGGAGCATGGTTCGTGCAGTTGTTCTGTTCGACATAGACGGAACTCTGGTGCGAAGGGCGGGACCACATCACCGGCTTGCCCTCGCAGCCGGGATTCGCTCTGTTACGGGCCTTGAGACAACGCTCGAAGGTATCGACACGTCTGGCTGTCTTGACCGCGATCTGATCGCGCTCATGATGAGAAGCGTGGGAGCTTCAGACGAACTAGTCCAGGACGCGATGCCGCAAATCGTAACGGAGGCTCAGCGCGCATACGTGAACGGGCTCCCGGACTTGCGAAGAAGAGTTTGTCCGGGAGTGCGGAGCGCCCTGCGGCAGCTCCGGTCAAGCGGATGCGTGCTGGGACTTGTGACCGGGAATCTGAGCGCGATCGGGTGGAAGAAGGTGGAAGCGGCCGGACTGCACCGATGGTTTCGCTTCGGAGCGTTCGCCGAGCAGGCAAGCACGCGCGCAGGCCTTGCCCGGATTGCACTCCGGCACGCACGGAAGGCGGGCTTCCTGCGCCGCGGCACGCCCGCGTGTCTGATTGGTGACCATCCCAACGACATCGCGGCTGCTAGACTAAACGGTATTCGTTCGATAGCTGTAGCCACGGGCGTAGAGAGCCGGACCAGGCTGGTCCGTCACCGCCCGGATGTGCTCCTGCCCGACCTTCGATGCCTCCGATTCGACATGCTTCTGTGAACCCGCCCCCGCAGGCGTTCTCCGTCAAGCGTGCACAGGTGGAGTTTCATAACTTCGCCTCGCTTGGCGAGCCGGAACGCGCGATGCGCATTTACGGCGAAGAGAATCGCAGGCGGGCGGGCATCATTCGAAACCACTTGTCCTTCATTGGCGGAATGACGCCATTCCTCGAGATCGGGGCCAATGCAGGGCATACAAGTTACCTGCTGTGCAACGATTTCGGAGCTTCAGGATTTGCCCTCGACATCTCTGCGGATGCGCTGCGGCATGGTGTGGCCTTGCAGGATGCGTGGAACCTGAGCCGTGCCCCGATTCGCGTTGCAGGTGACGGAGCGAGCCTGCCCTTCGCAGACGGCTCGCTTCGATTTGTGATGACGCATCAGACGCTGAGCCAGTTCATGGACCTGGATGCGATCTTCCGTGAGGTCGTCCGGGTGCTCGCACCGGGTGGCGTGTTCCTGTTCTCCGAAGAACCGATGCGGCGGCTGCTGTCCTTGCGTCTGTACCGGTGCCCCTACGAAGAAACGATGAAACCGTGGGAGCGCTGGCTTCATCGGCAGGGTTTGCTTGGGTATGTCGTACGGGATGTGATCGGTGCTCACCAGGAAGAGAGCTTCGGTATCCGCCAGAACCATGGCATGCGCCTCAACGACTGGGATGCATTGGTGAAGAGGCACTTTGCGGCGTCCGAGTACGACCTCTTCGTTCCGGAGCGCGGTTGGGGTGAGCAGTGGATGAAGCGTCTGGCCATTCGGCTGGATCCGTACCGCTCGGCGTGGCGTGCTGCACGGCTGCTCGGCGGAACTCTCGCGGCTGTATGCCGCAAGGCCGGGACGGCGGTTGAGTCCCCGGCGATGGACCGCTTCGAGGCACTGCTCCGGTGTCCGGATTGCCACGCGTCGCTTCGCCGCCATTCCGATGACACGCTGCAGTGCTGTGAGTGTGGCTATAGCGCTTCGAATGAAGGCATGGTCTACAACCTGCTTCCTTCCGCGGAGCGCCGCGAACTCTACCCTGGGGATCGCGAGGATACGATCGATTTCTCGTTGCCGGAGCACGAGAAACGTTTGGGCGAGGGCTGGCATGGCCTCGAAGGGACCTTCGGGAACCGCTATCGCTGGATCGGCGAGCGAGCCACGGCGACGCTGCGCCCGGTCCGCAGCGGACCTCTCCGGCTACGGGTACGAGGCTTCGCGCCGGAGGCAATGTTCAACGAGGGTCGGCCGGTCGTAACCCTGATTGTGAATGGTGCCGGAGTAGGCACGTACCCGTTGGATCGGAATGGCCTGCATGTGCTGGAGGCTGACGTTCCCGAGGCTCCCGAGTACTGCATCGAGGTTCAGGCCCGACCTAAATGGCGCGCGCCGGGGGATGCACGCGATCTGACGGTCAACCTCAGCATGTTGCGGCTGGTCCCTCGCGACTGAGGTGCGATAGACTCATAGGTGCCGCTGGCGAAGTGGCGGAACTGGCAGACGCACCAGACTCAAAATCTGGCGTTGTTCACTCAACGTGTGGGTTCGACCCCCACCTTCGCCACCATCTCATCTGGTATTTGCAAGCACGTACCGCGTTCCCGGACTCGCGTTAACTTCACCCACACTCCAGGGTAAAGCTGACAAGGCACACGCTTGTTTGACGGTGATCTGCACTTTGCCTCCTGCGTGTCAGATATGCAGCTGGCCTAAGTCCGGCATCCTCATCAATCAGAGCCCAATGTGGGGCCGCAGCGGAACTCGACGTCCCTCGCGAGTATGGAAAGCTGAAGCAGGAGTTTAAGACAAAAGGCCGCCCTATGCCTGAACAATGTGTGGATCGGCGCAGCAGCCATCCGTCACGAACTTGCGCTAATCACCACGGACGCTCACTTCCAGGAGGTCGAACGTGTCGTGACCGCCGACTGGTCCGTTCAGCCCCACTGCTCTCCCTGGGGCTGTTCCAACGTCAAACTTGATGCGACAAGCTTCGGTTGTGGGGCCGCCGCGGTGGGACGACCACGTCTGATTCGGCTATGTCTCTCCGGCGATATCATCAGACCGTGAAACGTCTCGGCGCCGTTCTCCTGCTCATGGCCGCGAGTATTGACGCGGAGTATACGGGTGCAACCGGTTCGCGCATCTACTACGAAGCATCTGGTCAGGGCACAACAGCGGTTGTTCTAATCCACGGGTGGTCGTGCGATGCAACGTTCTGGCGATTCCAGGTATCAGAATTGTCGAAGCACTTCAAGGTACTCGCGATCGACCTGCCCGGCCACGGCAAGAGCGATAAACCCGATGTGCCATATACCGCGAAGCTCTTCTCCGGTGCCGTTCAGAGCGCGATGGACGCAAACGGCATCCAGCGAGCCGTGCTGGCCGGCCACAGCATGGGTTCTCTCGTGATTCGGCAGGTCATCGCTGAAGCCCCCGAGCGCGTACTCGGTGTCGTGAGTATTGACGGTTCGATTGTGAGAACACTGCCGGAATCCTTCATCAAGCAAGTAGAAGAGCGGGTCTCATCCATGCGGGGGCCTGAAGGGCTTGAGACGCGGCGCAAGCTCATCGAGAGCATGTTCACCTCTGCAACACCGCCGGAATTGCGCAGCGAGATTCTCGCAAAGATGCTTGCGACACCGTCCCATGTTGCAGCGAGCGCGATGGACAGAATGGTGAATGAACCCGCGTGGCGCACACTCGCGCCCATAACGGCACCGGCACTTGCTTTGAACAAGAAGTCTGAGGGGCTACAAAACAGGCGCGTTCACGAAGAGGTATTCAAAAACCTTCAGTACGTGGAACTTGAGGGAGTGAGTCACTTCCTGCATATGGAGCAACCGCGCAAGGTGAACGACATCATCACGCAGTTCCTTCGTGGATCGGTTCCTCGGTGATGAGGTGCCTCGCGAATTGCTACCTGCTGGTTGTTTGCGGACTCTGCCGGACAGCATCAGACGAGTTGTCGCCTTCCCGCTCCAGTGCGGTCCATTGACTACGGTCGGATACCGATGTGGTCGTTGAGGGGTGCGCGGATCCGCTGTTTACATCCGACATAACGGTCGGTTGTCTGCACGGAAACATGGCCGAGGCAGGGACTGGATCTGGTCCACTTCTCCGCCGGGGGAATGGCACAACTTCGCACACGAGCGGCGAAGATCGTGCGGAGCTAGTCCGGTGAGGCCGAGTTTGCCCGCGTACTGTTAAGCCAGCGTCGGCGGCGTCGTGGGGGATCCGCCGAACGGCTGCAAAGCTGTGCGTTAATCGTTTCCGCGGCGAGTTGCCGATGGTCAAAGTGGATTCTGTATCGAGTGACCACGGTCTTGTTGAAGGACA
>DASQEG010000433.1:0-3876 GCA_035633775.1 Bryobacteraceae bacterium | reverse complement strand
TCGGCTTTCCGCCCAGTCTCGCCGCGGTTGCAGAGCCGAAGGCATTCCCCAATATTCAGATCACCGGCTTTGGCGCCGAAGCATCGATTCCAAACGTCATCACCGGCGGATTCCTCGGTTCCACAGACAAGATTCGTCTTGGTAATGACAGCCATTCCGCGCAAGCGAACGTCACGAAAGTACTGTCGCGGCACACCATTAAGGCTGGAGGAGAGTTTCGCGCAGTCAGGCTCAACGCGCAGCAGAGCGGCGCCAACACACCGGTCTTTTCGTTCACGCCCGCTTATACGCAGGGGCCAAACGCGGCGGCGTCCAGTTCGACCGCCGGGTCGGCGCTGGCCAGCTTTCTCCTCGGGCTGCCGGCATCCAGCACCATCAACCCAGCTCCGGCCATCGCCACGCAGAACGTTTACTATGGCTTCTTCCTGCAGGACAACTGGAAGGTAACCGATCGATTCACGATCAACGCAGGCATACGGTATGAATTTGAGAGTCCTCGAACGGAGCGTTTCAACCAGCTCACTAACTTCGACTTCGACGCGCAACCTCCGCTCGCCGGTACTGGACTGGATTTCCGGGGAGCACTCGCGTTCGTCGGTACCGGCTCTCTCGGCCGCTACAACTCGAATCCCGACCGGAACAACTTTGCTCCGCGACTGGGCTTCGCATGGACCGTCACTCCGAGGACGGTCATCCGCGGGGGCGGCGGTCTCTTCTATGCTGGCATCACCGGCATAGGCACAGGGTCGGAAGCGTTCGGTATCTCAGGGTTCAGTGCCGCGACGAGCATGTTAACCAGCCTCGACGGAGTCACCCCGGTGAACGACCTGAGTAACCCATACCCGACCGAGATCAATCGCCCTACTGGAAACACCCTCGGATCTGCGACCCTGCTCGGCCAGTCCGTGCAGTTCACCGACCGGGCAAACCGCACGCCGTACAGCGCGCAATGGAATTTCAACATTCAGCGCGAACTGCCGGGCAATGCGGTGTTCGAGATCGGCTACCTCGGCAGCCGCGGACTCAACTTTCCGCAGAACCGTCAACTAAACCAACTGCCGGACTCGGCGCTGGCGCTCGGCGATGCGTTGCGGCAGCAGGTGCCGAACCCATTCTTTGGGCAGATCACTACAGGGACTCTGGCCGGCCGCACCGTAGCCCGCGCGCAGCTGTTGCGTCCGTTCCCGCACTTCGACGGAGTTCAATCCAACAACGCGGCCTGGGCCAGTTCCACTTACCACGCAATGAGCATGAAACTCGAGCGGCGGTTCTCGCGCGGATTCACGGCATTAGGCTCGTACACGTGGTCGAAGCTGATGGACTATGGAATCGGGCCCTTCGCGGGTGAGGAACTGGGCGGGCAAGCCTTTCAGAACTGGAACAATCTAGCCGCCGACTGGTCGCCCTCTACACTTGACCAGACGCATCGCTTCATTCTCAACGCAGTTTACGAGTTGCCGTTCCTCAGGGAGCAGCGCGGGTTCACGGGTAAGCTTTTCGGCGGCTGGCAGGTCAGCGGCATTCTGTCAGCGTTCAGCGGAGGACCTATCGGTGTTAACTCGGCCGTGAACAACACGTTCTCCCAAGGCGGTGGACAGCGGCCAAACTGGACGGGAGTGAACCCGGTTCCGGCTCAGCAAACACCGCAGCGTTGGATTGATCCCGCCCAGTTCTCGGTTCCCGCTCCCTATACGTTCGGCAACGCGCCGCGCACGATGAACGGCCTTCGTACCGACGGGACGGGCCAGTTCGATATGGCACTTCTGAAGACGACAACGGTGCGTGAGAACCTGCGCCTGCAGTTCCGTGCCGAAGCGTTCAATGCAAGCAACACCCCTCGCTTCGGCCCTCCGAACAGCAACTTCGGCAATCAGCTGTTCGGGGTCGTAAGTGCCATGGGCAATTCGCCGCGCGTGCTGCAATTCGCACTGAAACTGATGTACTGAGAAGCCACGATGATGACCAGATTATCCCGACGGCAGTGGATCCAGACCGCCCTTGCAGGAAGCGCGGGCAGCAATGCGGCTCGCGGCCAGGAAGTCTGTGCCGCCACTTCCTCAGAGGCGTTCGCGGGCACGATTGGACGTACGGCATCGGACTCGAAGCCCTCGCCGCTCCAGAGTTCCAAGCCTCGCCTGAACAGTCCGAATATCATCTATATCGTCCTCGACGACACGGGGTTTGCGGACCTGCGATGCTACGGGTCGGAGATTGCTACTCCGAACATGGACGCACTCGCCAGGGCGGGCCTGCTTTACAACAACTTTCATTGCAAGGCAATCTGTTCGCCCACTCGCGCTTCGCTGCTGACCGGACGCAACAGCCATGCTGTCGGAATGAAAGAACTGGCAGGCGACGACCAGGGGTATCCGCATTCACGGGGCCGCATCACTGCGGCTGCAGCCACGGTCGCTCAAATTCTCGGTGCAAGCGGTTATTCGACGTATGGCACCGGAAAGTGGCACCTGGTGCCGGGCAGAGACATCAAGCCTTCGGGAGCCCGGACGCACTGGCCGCTGCAAAAAGGATTCGATCGCTGGTACGGGTTCCTCTCGGGCTGGACGGACCAATATCGCCCCAGTCTCGTCGAAGACAATCATTCGGTCGAGAAGCCCAATAAGCCCGACTATCACTTTTCGGTCGATATCGTGGACCGGTCGATCGCCATGCTGGATGATCACCGGAAGGCGGATCCGGCAAAGCCGTTCTTTCTCTATCTAGCTTTCGGCGCCACGCACGCTCCGGTTCAGGTGCCCAAGCGTTATACGGACAAGTACGCCGGGGCGTACGACCACGGGTGGGACAACATCCGCGAACAGAGATATCGAAGGCAGCTTGAGCTTGGAATCATTCCGGCCAACACTAAACTGCCGCCGCGTAATCCGGGCGATCCTGCATGGGACGATCTCAGCGTGGAAGAACGAGCTGTTTTCGCTCGCTTCATGTCCGCTTATGCCGGATTTCTCGAACATACGGACGAGCAGATCGGCCGTGTGATCGCGTGGCTTAAGGAGCACAAGCTCTTCGAAAACACAGCCGTCTTTCTCCTCTCCGACAACGGTGGCGCACCTGAGGCCGGAACACGAGGCGGCTTTGCGAAGCCATATGGCGACACCACGACCGTCAAGCAGATGTTTGAACGTCTGGACGACATGGGATCGGAGAAGACGCAGCCTCTTTATCCGCGTCCCTGGGCCATGGCGTCCGTCGCGCCGTTCAAGTATTACAAACTCTGGCCCTATGCGGGAGGCGTGCAGACGCCTTTGATCGTCTCCTGGCCCGCCGGGATCCGCAACCCAGGTGTTCGACGTCAGTTCGTCGACGTGATTGACATTACGCCGACGGTTCTGGATATCACCGCCACGGCAGCCCCTCCCGTGTTCGAGGGCGTCTGCCAAATGCCAATGCAGGGGAAATCGATCCGCGGGACCTTTGACAATGCGGCAAGTCCGCCTCCGCGCGACACGCAGTACTACGAACTCTGGGGCAGCCGTGGCATCTGGCACAACGGCTGGAAAGCCGTTGCGATTCATACGCCCGGAACTGATTTCGACGCGGACCGGTGGGAACTGTACAACGTGGAGAACGACTTCAGCGAATCGGTCGATGTGGCGGGACAGCACCCGGCAAAGCTGGAGGAGTTAAAGACGCTTTGGTGGGCGGAGGCGAAGAGGAATGGCGCGCTTCCGCTGCTCGAAGCGCCGGCACCACGAAGGCGAACGTACGACCAGGCACTAACCGGCGGCTAAAGCGGAAGGCGCGAGATGAATAACACGACAAGTTCCGTGGTCCGGACCGGCCCGGCGAACGAGACCACTGCAGGTTCTGCAACTCTCAGGCTGTCTCCCCGCCGCATATTAATTCTGTTGCTCGTGA
>DASQEG010000432.1:0-2992 GCA_035633775.1 Bryobacteraceae bacterium | reverse complement strand
AGATCCGGTTTATCAGAACAGAAGTTTAAGGCCAAACTGAAGATTGCGCCGGTCATTGAAGCGCGTGCCGTTCACCTGTCCAAAGTCTGCGGCACCTACGGTTACGCCCGGGGGAGCAAACTGCGGGGTGTTCGTTATGTTGTAAGCTTCGGCTCTGAACTGCACACGCCATTGCTCCGAGATGCTGAAGTTCTTCGCGAGATTAACGTCGGCATGGTGCGTTCCGTCGGCGCGCAGGTTGGATGCGAAGCGAGGTGCGTTGCCCAGCGTGAATGGTGCCGGAGACCGGACTGCGCCTGTGTTGAACCAGCGGCCAGGTGTCGGATCGTCAACAGCCACGGCCCGCATGTCGTCCACCTGAGCATTCAGAATCGAGAAGCCGTAAGTGGCGAGGGAGTTCGGCGCCTCCAGCCGCAAAGGAAGCCCGGAAGCGAAACGGAAGGTGGAAGCGATGTCCCAGCCGCCGACAACGAACTCCGCTGCACGGGGCAGAGAACCGCCGAGGCTTCGGCCACGACCCACCGGGATTTCATAGATGAGAGTCGCTGCGAAGCTGTGGGGTACATCGTGTGCGCTGATGGAGCGGTCCAGTCGCCGGTTGTATGCGTCGCGGAACCGTTCATTGATGATCCAGCCCTGGTTTTCGCTCGCATCATCGATTGCCTTCGAGAACTGGTAGCTCGACAGGATCGACAGCCCGCGTGTGAACGTCTTGTTGTACTTGATGTACAGCGCGTTGAAGTTCGACGTCGCACCGGGCGTATCGCCATTAAGCTCAACCGTGTTGAACTGCGGATAGGGCCGCAGCAGACGATGTCGCGGTACGGTAGCTCCCGAAAGGACGCCTGTGCTGAAAATCCCGAAGAACGGGTTGGCAACCTGATCGTTCAGCGCGTTGCCGAGAGACAGGTACTCGGCCGGCAACTGGTTGATGTTGAGCAGGCCTCCGAGGTTGAGCTTGCGCCCGAGCACCCCTGAGTAGCCGATTTCGAGAACGCTGTTCCGATCGAGTTCGAATTGCAGGTCAAGCGAGAAGTTCTGGGTATACCCGGTAGGCCTCGCGCGCTGCACAGCGGTAACGTCGGAGCCTGTCTGCGTCAGCAGACCTCGCGATGCTCCGACCGGCTGATTGAGGCCACTTGGAAACGGATTGCTTAGAAGATCCTGGGGAGTGATGCCGTCACCGCCACGCGAGGTCACCCAGTTCGTTGTGACGGTAAATCCATCCGTACCTGCAGCGGGCCCACCCTGGAGGGCGTTGCAACACGCCTGAAGGTAGAAAAGGCCATAACCTCCCCGCGCCACGATCTTGTTCGTGAGCTTATAAGCGAACCCAAACCGCGGTGCGAGGTCGAAGGTATCCAACTCCGTTTGCCCTCGATCGTCCTCGCCCACGAAGACCAGACCACCCCGGAGGTCGAGGCCGGTGCGCTCGCTTAATGGGTTGCGGACGGAGGTATCGAAGTAGTTGTACCGGTTGTATCGTTCCGTCCGAGGACGCTGTTGTTCCCAGCGCAGACCGAGGTTCAGCGTCAGACGAGTGTTCACCCGCCAGTTGTCCTGCAGGTAAACACCGAAGTAGCGCGAGAGGGGCGCGGGCTGCACCCGATTCGTCACTGCATTGTTGACCGCCGTAACCCCGCCTGTCGCCCCCGTGGCAGCGGCACCGATGCCAGTGCCCAGGAGCAGTGACGCAACGGAGTTTCCGCTGCTGGAACTGGAGACCGCAGCTACAGGTCCTGACGTCATGCCGCGATCGAAAGCAAAGTCCGCTGATCGCACATCGATCGAGTTGAGGTACGAGTTTTCGCCGCTGAACCCGAACCTCAGGCTGTGCGCGCCGAATTCGCGTGTGGCGTTTAACTGCAGGTTGTCGGTGCGCCGCGGGAAGTTGAGGATGCGGCCGTTGGAGAGCGTTGCATACCCTGCAACGTTGAATTGCGGCATGTGCGGCGAGTCCCACTGCGAGACCAGTTGTGCTGGAAGGCCGAGGCTCGTTCCGAGCACGTTGTCTACCAGCGTTACAGGTAACTGTTCCTCACGCCAGCGACCGCTGCCCAACGTCAGATTCACGACCCAAACGGGGGAAGGTACCCATGTGGTGCCGAACGTAGCGTGATACCGGGGCGCCGTTCCCTCGCTGCCGGAGTCACCTCCTGTGCCGAAGAACCTCGGAGTGCTGCCCTGCTGTTCTGCGTAGGTGACACGTCCGTACATGGACCACCGCTCGCTCTTGACCCAATCGAGGCGGCCATCCACACGCCCGTTGTCCACGATCGCTGTGCCTGCTCCGAAGAAGTTATTCGCTTGAGTGACGGCGTTTGTGGGCGTCGCATTCGGCCGCGGAAACAACTCCAGAACCTTCGCACCGACGGCGTCCCAGCGGTCGCGGGGAATGATGTTGCCAGGGAACGGATCGCGAACGAATCCGCTACCGTTCGGGTTCGGGCGCGTTGTGAACGGGTCGTAAATCACTGCAAGGGACCCGTCCGGATTCCGCGTGTTGGAAAAGTTGCCCTGGCGCTCGAGCTCCGTGGGTACGGTTTGGGTTGTCGTTGCAGGAGAGCCTTGCTTCAGGCCCTCATAAGTAGCCAGGAAGAAGAGCTGTTTTCGTTTCCAAAGCGGGCCGGCCAGATTGCCGCCAAACTGGTGCCGTTTGAATTCCACGCGCGGCCTGCCGGCGCGGTTGTTGGCCCACGCATTCGCATCGAGATTGTCATTGCGGAGAAACTCGAAGAGAGACCCGTGAAACTCATTCGAGCCGCCCTTGGTGACCACACTGACGACGCCGCCTCCCGACTTGCCGAACTCTGCATCGTAGCTGTTGCGCGATACCTGGACTTCCTGCACGCTTTCGATGGAAGGAGACGCCAGCAGCCCGCCCCAGTCTCCGGCAGTCGCGGGAATGCCGTCGATCAGCACAAGCCCGCTCATGTCTCGACCTCCGTTGAACGCAAAACGTGCCACGTTCTGGTCCGACGTGTTGTTGGAT
>DASQEG010000431.1:0-3527 GCA_035633775.1 Bryobacteraceae bacterium | reverse complement strand
AGTGATGATCGGCTCCGGAACTTCGGCGCCCATCAGGGACCAAGTACCCGAACTGATGTACAGCGTACTCGGAGTAAGCGCGATCGCAGCAACGGCCGACCCAGTGTCGTGGCACGCCGGTGCGATGACCGCTGCAGATCTCAATTTGCCCAGCAGCTCGGTGCGAAGCGAACCCAGCACGGTTCCGGGCTGCACCACCGGCTTCAAAATATCGGAAGGCAGTCCGAAGCGGCTGAGCAAGTCATGTGCCCAATCACGGGCGACGGGGTCATACATCTGCGTTGTCGTGGCGTTGGTGAACTCGGTCACCATCGTTCCGGTCAGCCAGTAATTCAGCAGGTCAGGGATGGTTAGCAGGTGCCTCGCTGCCCTGACGACCTCCGGTGTCTGCTCCGCTGCGGCGTACAACTGCACCAGCGTGTTGAGCTGCATGAACTGGATGCCCGTGGCGGCGTAGATGTCGGACGCAGGCACTCGGCCGAACATCGCGTCCATCACTCCGTCGGTGCGCGCATCACGGTAGTGATACGGATTCTGGAGCAGCGTTCCGCCCTCGCCGAGGAGCGCGTAATCCACTCCCCATGTGTCCACGCCGATGCCATCTAATCGTTCCGCTGGCGCCGCCGCACGAATGCCGTTCGTGATTTCGTGCCAGAGCCGCAGTATGTCCCAGTGAAAAGACCCGGCAACTCGTACCGGCTCGTTGGGAAACCGGTGGATCTCCTTCATGGAGAGTGCTGACCCGTCAAACGAGCCGAGCACCGCGCGCCCACTTTCGGCGCCCAGATCAAGAGCCAGATACTGCTTGAGCATGAGCCATAACCTCCAGATGGTCCGGTGAAGAAGCGCGCACAATCCAGCGCGGGCGGGCCTCGGCGAGCAGGTGCTCGGGCGCATTCACCGCTATGTCGATGCCGCCGAATTCCCGGATCGTGTCCAGTGCCGAAGTGCGGCTCACCTGAGCACCCAAAGTCGTGAGGCGCTCGATCCAACGGGTGTCTCCGTCGCCGGGGACCCACGCGATCCGGCGGGCCAGAAGACCCTCGCGAGGCATACGACGAAGCTTGGCTTCTTCAAGGGACCAGTACTCAATTCGGAACGCCTCTCGCGCGGATAAGGCAATGTAGTTCGCCGGGTCGCCTCCCGCCAGCGCAGTTGCGCCACGGATGACGCGGATTGCATTGCGGTAGAACTCCGCGGTGATTCGTGCCTCGGTCTTACTGCGCGCGAACGTGAACATCCCTGCACCGGGAACCAGCACGACAGCGGGATCCGGGCTGCGCATCGCCGGCGAATCAGGGCTCGCATGAGCGGCATAGTATTCGGCGTACTGCCTTCGGTATTCGTGCAGCTTGTCATGCAAATTGCCGTCGCAGAACAGCGGAGCCACCCGAGTACGAATGAAGTGATCGGGACAGCTTGTGCCGCGGGCCGCAAGCTCGCGGGCGTGCTCCGAGTTCACAAACTCAAGCACTTCATCGGAGCCGTCGAAATGAGCGATCGTCGGCTGCAGCATGGCATCACGCAGTTCACGGATCAGCCGACACGCATCCTGCTTCGGGACAGGTACGGCTCCGCCAAAGGCTGGTGCTGCCGCGGCCTCATGCTCACGCACGAAGACACCGAGCTGATCGATCGTTCGAATGCTGTTGCGGTACGACTCTGCCGGAGTGTCGCCCCAGGTAAACAGGCCGTGGCTCGCGAGGATCATGCCGTCACAATCGGGAGCTGCAGCCAGCGCGCGTTCCATCTGCAGCCCGAGCTCAAAGCCAGGCCGCTGCCACGGGATCCAGAGCAGGTTTCGGCTGAAGCGTCGGTTGAACTCCTGAAGCTTACTTTCGCCGTTGCCAGCGGCCGCCAGCGCTATGGCCCAATCCGGATGTAGGTGTTCCACATGCCGGAAGGGCAGGAAAGCATGCAGAGGTGTGTCAATGGAAGCGGGCGCACCAGAGACGCCGAACGCACACACGGGGTACAACGCCGCCATCTCGTCCTCGTGCTCCGGGCCGCGGTAGAGACCCCTGAGGCTGTCCAGCTTGCTCCGATACAGCTGTGCGAACCCTTCCCTGCGAATGGTTCCGAGATCACCGCCACTGCCCTTGACGGCCAGCACCGGTACGAGCTGTCCTGTAAGCGGGTCCGGCAGCTCGACTTTCGCGCTGGTGTTTCCACCCGCGTAGTTGGTCATCCGCAGGTCCGACCCAAGCAGGTTGGAGCGTCGGACCAGGAGATCGATCTCGTCTTCCTGCCCCGATTCGTTCCACTTATCTTCCAGCAGCAGCAGTGCCTCACGCATAACTGGAACCCGCGGCCTGTCCTTTGTGCGCGCGTTCAGCCGTGATGCGCTCCGTATAGCCGCTCGCACGGAAAGCAGCCAGTGGAGCCTCCGGGAGCCCGTTGGAGCGCCGCCAATCTTCGAGCAGCGGGCGGACATCAACTGCGAACCCGTCCTTCAGGCATTCCTCAGCGTCGATGAGGTCAACGTGCTCCTGGTGATACGCGAGCCTCGCGTGATCCACTGCGGCTGCTTTCGCGAAGAGCTCCTGTGCTGTCACTGCAGTCTGGATCATCTCCTCGATTTTGGGCTTCAGGTTGTGGCTTTGATCCACCATGTAAGCAATGGCGGGCTGAGCGCCCGTCTCGAACGCAAAGTGGTGAATCTCATGGAAGATGCGAAAGACCTGATACGGGTCTATTGAGCCCAGAGTGAGATCATCATCTGCGTACCGTCGGTCGTTGAAGTGGAAGCCGCCGAGCATGTTCTCCGCCAGCAGCCAGGCGACGATCTGCTCGATGTTCTGCGCCTGGTAGTGGTGGCCTGTATCGACCAGAACTTTGGCCTGCGGACCCGCGGCTTGTGCAAGCAGCAAAGCCATGCCCCAATCAGCGATATCGGTGTGGTAAAACGCCGGCTCGAACGGCTTGTACTCGACGAGCATCCGCTGTCCAGGCTTCAGTGCTGCGTGTGCCTGCTGCAGGCCCTCGATGAACCATTGCCTGCGCTTGCGAATGTTGGCTGAGCCCGGAAAGTTCGACCCGTCAGCAAACCAGAGGGAGAGATCGCGGCTCCCGGCGGCGTCCATGATGGAAGCAGAATCCAGAATGTGGCGGAGGGCGCTCTGCCGCACCTCAGGATCGGGGCTGCCGAGTGAACCGTATTTGTAGATCTGATCCTGGAAGAGATTGGGGTTGATGCTGCCGATCTCAACGCCGCTGCGGGCTGCCGCTGCGAGCGCGGCCGGCGCGTCGCTCAGGCCGTTCGGAAAATCCCACAGAACGTGGACAGCGACTGTGGGGCAGCAGCCCGTGAAGGCATGGACCTGACCGGCGTCGGCGAGCTTCTCCTCCGCGGTGACTGCGGCAGCAGGCTGAACGAACTTCCCGAAGCGGGTGCCCGTGTTCGCAAATCCCCAGCTCGGAAGTTCAATGCGGAACCCGTCGAGCGCGGACAGAATACGGTCTTCGCGCGCCTGATTAGATGACATGACGAGCCGAGGATATCATCCCCGGCTCGTGCTGCAGCCTGC
>DASQEG010000430.1:0-11802 GCA_035633775.1 Bryobacteraceae bacterium | reverse complement strand
CCACTTGGCCTCGCTCTGTACACGGTCAGGGATGCTGTCGCAAAGCGCCCGGACGAGGTGCTTAAGCTCGCGGCTGCAATCGGCTTCACTGAGCTCGAGATCATGCGCAGCCAGATCGCGACCGTGTGCAAAAGGTCGAAGGACCTCGGACTGCGTCCGATCAGCGTGCACTTCGAAACGCCGATCATCACCGGCAACTGGCAGGCCTGGAAAGATGCGGAGATGCCTCCAGTCGATGATCGCCTGACGTTCGACCGTGTGCTGGACGATGCCAACTCCAACGGCGTTCGCAACGTGGTGTTCAACTATCTGCCGCCCAAAGAACGCGGAGACCTTGACTACTATCGAGGCCTGGCGGACAAGCTGAATGCCGCCGCGTCGAAGTGCGATGCCGCCGGTATGAAGCTCTGGTATCACAATCACAACTTCGAATTCGCACAAAAGGCCGGGGGACGGCCGATCGATGTCCTGCTGCAGCGGCTCGATCCCAGGCTCATCCCGCTCGAGGTAGATCTGTTCTGGGTGAGCATGGCGGGCCTGAACCCTGCAGAGTTCGTCCAGCAGAACGCGTCCCGCGTGATCGCGGTGCACCTTAAGGATCGGGTCCGAGGCGCCGCGGTGCCGAAGTTCGACATCGCGTCGGTGCCAACGGAAACATACAAGGAAGTGGGCCAGGGTGACCTTCCATTCCCGAAGATCCTGGAGGCGACAGCTCGTGCAGGAGTGAAACACCACTTTGTCGAGCAGGACCACAGTCCCGACCCGCTGGCCAGTATCCGTTCCAGCTACGACGCGCTTCGGAAGCTCGGCTACTGACGGTCAGCCGCGTGTCAGGCGGCGGTGCAGGACTTCTTCGCATAGTCCTGAAATGCCCGGTACACGGCAAAGAAAATCAATATCCAGAGCACGTGCGGATATCCGGTGAACAGAGCCACCAATGATCACTGCGGTACCCGGAAGCGGGGCGACGAAGGGATTGAGAACAGCGCTGCGACAAAGATCAGGATCGACTCGCGGACATACCTGACGACGTAGATCAGGAGGGCCAGAAGGAAAACCGTCCAGCCCGCGCGTGCTGCGCGCAGGTCGATGCCGGGCGTGGGGCTCAGGATAACGCGGGGTACACTCAGATTCGCCATGCGTGAACGCGTTGAGGAGCTGCAGCGGCTTGAGGACAAGCTGAAGCAGGGGGGTGGCCCGGCGAAGATCGAGAAGCAGCACAGGGACGGCAAGATGACGGCGCGTGAGAGGATCGCTGCACTCGCCGACCCGGGTTCACCTTTCCTCGAAATCGGCCTGCTGGTCGCCTGGGACAAGTACGACGGTCAGGCTCCCGCTGCGGGCGTTGTAACCGGCATCACGCGTGTCGAAGGTCGCCCGGCAGTCATCGTCGCCAACGATGCCACCGTAAAAGCAGGGGCATGGTGGCCCGAGACGATCACCAAAATCCTCCGGGCGCAGGAAATCGCGATGCGCAATCGTTTGCCGATTGTGTATCTGGTGGACTCGGCCGGCGTTAACCTGCCGCTCCAGGATGGGATCTTCCCCGGCCAGTATGGAGCCGCACGGATTTTCTACTACAACTCGCTGATGAGGCGAAAACTGCACGTACCGCAGATCGCAGCGGTGATGGGGATGTGCATCGCGGGCGGAGCATACCTGCCGGCGCTGAGCGACGTCATCATCATGGTCGAGAAGACCAGCTTCATGGGACTTGGCGGCCCCAACCTCGTTAAAGGCGCGATCGGTCAGGCAGTGGACGCCGAATCGTTGGGGGGAGCGGCAATGCATACCCAGCGCAGCGGCGTGGCACATCATCGTGTTGCTGATGACGCGGCGTGCCTTCGCCTGATCCGCAAATTGTTTGAACCCTTTCCTGTGCCGCCTCAGCGTTCCGCCGGCGTTGCCCCGACCGCCGGTGGAGAGCAATTGTACGAGCTACTTCCGGACGATCACCGTGCGGCGTACGATATCACCGCGGTATTGAATTGTTTGCTTGATGGCGAGAGTATGGTCGAGTTCCAGTCCGAGTTTGCGCCGGAGCTGCTATGTGCCCATGCGCGACTCTCCGGCCAGGCGGTGGCGGTGATCGCAAATCGTCGAGGGTTCCTCAAGACTCCCACCGGACCACGTATTGGTGGGATCGTGTACGAGGAGTCCGCTCGCAAAACCGCATACTTCGTCGAAATGGCAGAGCGGCACCGCATGCCGCTTCTTTACATCCAGGACGTGTCGGGATTCATGGTGGGAGCCGATGCCGAAGAAGCAGGCATCATACGGGCCGGTGCTGACATGGTAGAGACAATGGCGTGCGCCACGGTCCCTAAAGCAGTGCTTACGGTCAACCACGCGAGTGGGGCCGGCTACTACGCTATGGCCGGTCAGGGGTTTGACCCTCACTTCACGTTTGCCTGGCCGACTGCGCGGATCGGGGTGATGGAAGGCGATTCAGCCGTTAAGGCTATCCATGGTCCGGAACTGGAGCGACTCCAGCGGGAGGGCCGGCCCGTTCCCGCCGATATTCAGGCACGCATCGACAGCACGCGAGCTGATTATGAACGGTGGCTGGACGCAAGATACGCTGCTGCCCGGGGACATGTTGATGGGTTGTTGGACCCCCTGGAAACGCGCCGAATGCTGTCGTTTGCACTTGAGGTCGCCCTCTGGCGGCAGCACACCGGCCACACTGTTCTGGAAACGCTGCAGGCCTAGTCGGAATCCGCTGCCCTGCTGTTAGTAGTCTTCGAGAACGGCCACGAATTCAGCGATGACCTGGATGCGCCGTGAAGACTCGAGTTCAAAGGGCTCGTAGTCAATTTCCCATGATTCAAACTCCGGGTTTAGCGGGTGCAGGATGACTTTTTTGTGCTCCCGCCGCTCCTCGTCCACCTGCACCGTGACACTCTCGTATCGCTTGACCGTAAATCGCTGCTCGCCCGGTTCACCAAAGTTGGCTACCAGAACTCGCTTTCCGCTCCGACTTCCGGCGACTGCGGCGCCGCCTCGAAAGACGCAAAGACTGTTTGCCGGAATCAGGGGTTCCATCGAGCGCCCGGTCACTCGAGCGACGAACATGTCTTCTGTGAGCCGGCGCAGGCCGGGTGCCTCCACCCATTCCTCCGGCTCGTTTTCGACTTCGCGCTCTGGCCCCCAGCGCCCCGCGGCGGCGCGTAGCGAACACAGCGGGAGGTGCGTCCGATAGGGCTGTACACGCGGGCGAACATGCCGGTGGTAATACCAGCGCAGCGACTCCTTCGGCTCGGAGCCGAGCGCAACTGCCTCGCGGTCAGTCACGCGCAGAAAGCCCGACCATGAGCTTTCGAGCCAGTCCAGCAGCCGTTCTCCTCCAAACTCCCGCGCCTTCGCCTGCAGGTCGTCAGGCAGTTCTTCGAGGATATCGGCGTTGTCGGGGTCGAGGTCGGGCAGGTCCGGCCGGAAGCGCTGCAGGTACTCGCCTGTAGACGCGTCCACGAGCAACACACCCGCGGCGACGGGAGCACTTCCCGGGACGGCCACGTCGACGACGGCCGCCCAACCCGTGGATGGAGCCGGAGGTGACACTACCGTATCAGCGTAGCGCTCCTGCTCCTGCTTTTCCATACCCCCTCCACAATCGAAGGGAGCCCCGAAACGGCTGAAATCATTCGGACCGGCACCGAGTCAGATCTGCCGATGGCGTCCATTGATGAGCAAAAGCAGCTGGCCAAAGACCTGACGGACGACGAAAAGCGTCAAAATGTCGTGCGGCTTGCGTTTGGCGGTGACCCGTCGCGTTTCCATGAGTTCTGCAGGATTGTGGAGAATTCCGTACCCGAAGCCAAAGGCGCGGTGCTGCGCGGCAGCTCCGTCACGGGATTCCGCTGGCGCGATGGCGCGCCGTTCGATGCCGACGGCGAGGGAACCAGCGATCTCGATCTGACGCTGCTGGGCGGTGAGGTTCTGCGCTACTACGCCTTCGACGGCTATTTCATCCCCGGTTTGCACACCAGGCCGGTAAGCAAGGAAGATCCCGACATCGCTCCTGATCTCATTCCGCTCCGCGAGCGATTGATGGACATGGTGCGCCGCCCGGTGAACATTCAGGGCAGCCGTTCCTGGATACAGCACCTGCGCGGCGATGTCATGGGCCAGCCATACCTGCTGCTGTTCGGCACCATCGACGTCTGAGTCTTCTGGTGCGACTGCTCTCCTATAACATCTGGCTGGGCGGAAAGGGACGGGAAGACGCGATCGCGTCCGTGATCCGATCCTGTGACCCCGACGTCGTGCTGCTGCAGGAAGCCTATGAACCGGCCGTCGTCGAGCACCTGTCGGCTGCCTGCAACCTGCCTTATCGCGGTGCCATGCGCGGCCACTCCACCGCCTACCTGAGCCGCCTAGAAATTGCGCACCACGCATGGCACGAGGTTCGCTTCGCACGACGGCGTTACCTCGAGCTGGTACTTGCCGGTTCGCGTCTGCGCTTGTACGGCGTTCACCTCTCGGCAGTGCACTCCAACATCACAGAACGCCGGCGATGGTGGGAACTGCGCGAGCTGCTGCGCGGCATCGAGGAGCATCAAAAAGGTCCACACCTCGTCGCGGGCGACTTCAATACGCTCGCTCCCGGAGAGAAGCTCGACGTGGGCCGGCTTCCGTTCAGGCTTCGCTGGTTCGTTTATCTCACCGGCCGCCAAATTCGTTTCATCACGCTGCAGCAGATGGCCGATGCAGGTTACATTGATGCGTTCCGCACGCTTCATCCTGACGATGTTGGCTTCACCTTTCCAGTGAGCGATCCGCATGTGCGCCTTGATTACGTGTTCCTGCCCGGGCACATGCGCGCGAGGCTGCGGACCTGCCGCGTCGTTCAGGAGGCCGGGCCTGCGTCGGATCATATGCCGCTGCTTGCCGAGATCAGCGAGAAGGGCTGAGGAGGCCTACACTGGTCGGTGACATGCGCGATCTCGCCCAGAAGGCGCTCGACGCGGCAACTCGCTCCGATGTCGACTTCGCTGATGTTCGCTTCGAAGAAACACGCGACCGGCAGGTTTCGACTCGCAATGGCAAGCCGGGCAGCATCGTCTCCTGGGAATCCGGTGGCGTTGGCATTCGAGTTTTCATCGACGGCTGCCAGGGGTTCGCGGCCACCGATGATCTCTCCACGCGAGGTATCGAGCGCGCGGCGGCACTCGCCGCTGAAATTGCGCGGTCCGGGCGCTTGCGCAGGCTATCACCGATAGAACTGGCGCAGGAACCGCCCCAGGTCGCGGACTGGTCCAGCCCATGTGCCATCGATCCCTTCAGCATCTCCGTTGAGGAGAACCTGCGCCTGCTGGCTGCGGTCGAAGACGAGATTCGCCGCACTGCTGGCATCACCCTTTCAGAAGCGTCCATGTCGTTCTCACGAAGGCACGGAACGTATGTGAATTCACTGGGCAGTCGCATCACGCAGACCCGCACGACCTCCGGAGCAGGTTTCACTGCGTACAGCTTCCGCGACGACGAGTTGCAAAAGCGATCGTACCCGAACTCATTCGGCGGCCAGTATCAGCTCAAGGGATACGAGCTCCTGTCCGAGTTGGATCTTCCGGCCCACGCCGGCCGCATTGCCGAGGAAGCAGTCGCGTTGCATTCCGCAGACCCCTGCCCTGCAGGAGATTACAACCTGATTCTCGATTCCAGCCAGCTGGGCCTGCAGATTCATGAGTCGATCGGCCATCCCATAGAGCTTGATCGGGTGCTCGGCTCCGAGGCGAACTACGCTGGCCTGAGCTTCCTCACGCCTGCTGACGTTGGCAGGCTCCGGTACGGTTCGGGCATCGTCAACGTTGTGGCAGACGCCACAATCGAGCACGGCCCGGGCCTTGGAACGTTCGCCTTCGATGATGAAGGTGTGCCGGCACAGTGCACCGCAATCATTCGCAACGGCGAGTTTACCGGGTTTTTAAGTTCGCGCGAAACCGCCCGTGCGATCGGCCAGGAACGTTCGGGCGGCTGCATGCGGGCTGAAGGCTGGAACCGATTGCCTCTGGTGCGCATGACAAACATCAGTCTGCTGCCCGGTCCACACACACTCGACGAAGTGTTCACCGACGGTATTTACATGCAGACGAACCGCAGCTGGTCCATCGATGACAAGCGCTACAACTTTCAATTTGGCTGTGAGATCGCATGGGAGATCCGTGGCGGCAAGCGGGTGCGCATGTTGAAGGATCCGACTTACTCCGGAATCTCAACCGAGTTCTGGAACAGCTGTGACGCCATTGCGGACGAGCGACACTGGACCCTCTGGGGTGTGCCGAACTGTGGCAAGGGACAGCCCGAGCAGGTGATGGGCACAGGCCATGGCGCATCGCCCGCGCGTTTCCGCAATGTTCGGATCGGCAGTGCCTCACTCGAGGATTGACGTCCTGTGCGAGATTCCGAACTGCTCAGTACGAAGCGGTGCGAGGAGATATTCCTCGCGGTTCAGGCAGCAGCGTTCCGCCATGGCATCCACGAGATTGAAGTAGGGATCAGCGCCTCCTCAGAGTCGCTGACCCGGTTTAGCAACAACGCCATCGGTCAGAACGTAAGCGAGCGCAGCATCAGCGTGTCGGTGCGCGTTCAGGAAAACGGACGCACGGCGCGAGCATCGACCAACCGATTGCACCGGGACGGTATCAGCGCTGTCGTAGACGAGGCGGTCACGATGACACGCGCGAGTACGCCGGCAAAGCATCTGCTCCCACTGTACGAGGGACCAGCACAGCAGCCGACAAGCCGCTGGTCCTCGGAAACGGCAGCGAGCACACCGGACGAGCGCGCGCACAGCGTGGCAGAAGCGATCGAACATATCGAAGCCCGGGGCGGTGTGGCGGCCGGTATCTATGCTGCCGCTGCGAATGCCGAGGTGCTGCTCAACTCCCGGGGCCTGCTGTGCCAGTACGACGACACGCTCAGCACCTTTTCAATTACCGCCATGCAGGGCGATAGTTCCGGATGGGCGAAAGCCACCTCGGCCGCGCACGGTGGAGTTCGACCAGCTGAGCTCGCACAGCAGGCAGCTTTAAAAGCAAGTCTCGGCCTCCATCCGCGGGAGATTCCTCCCGGTGAGTACACCGTCATCCTGGAACCAGCGGCCGTCCTCGACCTTGTCGGCCAGATTTTCGGCGACTTCAGCGCAACTGCCCTCGAGGAACAGCGCAGCTTCCTCAATGAGCGAATGGAGCAGAAGCTGTTCGGCAGCAACATCAATATCTACGACGATTGCGCGTTCCCGCTGCAGACAGGGACGCCATTCGACGGTGAAGGTGTGCCGCGCAGCGCCCTGACGCTGGTCCGGTGTGGCGTACCCAAAGCCCTGGGGTACTCACGCGCAAGCGCTGCCCGTGCGGGCGTGGCTCCCACGGGTCACGGGCTCCCGTTGCCCAACGATGTCGGCGAGGCGCCGGTGAACATTGTCTTTGCCGGGGGAACCACCAGCCTCGAAGACATGATTCGGAATACCCGCAGAGGCATTCTGGTCACCCGGTTCTGGTACATCCGCGAGGTAGAGCCCTACGACAAGGTCATGACCGGCATGACTCGGGATGGTACTTTCCTCATCGAGAACGGGGAAGTTGCTGGAGGAATTCGAAACCTGCGCTTCAACCAGAGCGTGATCGATATGCTGAAGAACGTCGAGGCCCTCTCGCCCGCAGTGCGCAGCAGCGGTGAAGAGGCGTTCGACATGGTAGTACCAGCCCTCAAAGCCAATGGGTTTCGCTTCACAGAGGTGACTCGCTACTGACACCACCTTCAGGTTTGGGAACTGAAGACACTCTTCGTGCATCTGAAACGGTGGAGGGTATGAGTAATGAAACCGCTGGTCTGGGTCCACGCCGATTCGCTGAGCCGCGCTTCCGCGCCGTTCCGCATGTATCCGGACGCCCCCGCGGTGTTCGTGCTCGATACTGAGGGCATGCAGGCCGATGAAGCCTCGATTGGCCGGGCTATGTTCCTCTATCAGTCCGCCATGGAGCTCCCTTGCGAGCTTCGGCGAGGGGACACGACCTCTGAGGTCCTGTGGACCGCGCGCGCACGCGGCTGTGACAGCATAGTCACACTGGACAGCCCCGATCCCGAGTTCCGCCGTGTCTGCGAGGAACTCCGCAAGTCTCTCCGCGTCGACGTGTTGCCTGCAACAGCGGCACTCGAGATCGACGTCCGGCAGTTCAAAGGCTTCTGGAAGGCATCGGCCAGCTTCGATCTTGTGTAAGCGCGCGGTACTTGCGAAGTAGCTCGTACAGCACCACTCCGCCGGCCGTTGCAACATTCAGCGAGTGCTTGAAGCCGAGCATCGGAATGCGGACAAACGTGTCGCAGGCCTCCGACACAGCAGGTGACAATCCGCTCTTTTCGTTGCCGAAGACAAGGCATACAGGGAATCGGGGTACCCAGTCGAACAGGTCCACCGAACGAACGCCGGTCTCAATGGCGGCGAGTTCGCATCCTCGATCGGCTTCGGCGCGCAACGCCATCCCGGGGTCTTCGTGATGCTCCCAGCGCACCGTATTCTCAGCGCCGAGAGCTGTTTTCAGCACGCCGGAGTGCGGAGGTGCGCTGCTGATTCCGCACAGCAGCAATTTATCGGCACGAACCGCATCCGCCGTGCGAAAGAAGGAGCCGACGTTATACGCGCTGCGAAGGTCTTCGAGAAGAATCGAGACCGGAAGCGGCCGTATGCTGTCGTACAGCTCCGACCCGTGAGTAACCTGGAATGGCGGTTCCCGCTCCTCGTCGCTCACGATCGAAACAGGATCTTTTCGCTGGTAAACGCGTGCACGGCTAATCCGATTGCAATGGCGCTGTAGACCGTGTTCGCCATCAGCGTTATGCCGTAATGGAGCCAGTTGCGGTCGCCGGAAAGCACCTCACGAAGGGTCTGAGCGAAGTTGGCGAAGGGCAGCAGTGTCAACCACGTGCTTGTGTCCGTCGTCAGCATCGGCACCATACCGAGCCCCATGACGACAAAGATTCCAGGTGTCAGATAGCTCATCGCCTCGCGCGTACTGCGGGCCGGCGTAGCCCCCGCTATTGCCACGCTCGCAGCCATCAGCGCCATCGGCAGAATCAGGAATGCGAGCAGCAGGAGGCTCAGCGGATCCGACGGAACTGTCAGCCCCGGCCCCGATCCACCGCCGCCCCCCGGGCCGGCCATCGATGCAAAGGCTAGGGCATAGCTGCCGATGCTGAGCGCTGTGGTACCGAAGGAGGTGCACATTGCCGCCATCATCTTCGCGGTTACGATCTCGCCGCGTCCTGCCGACGAAGCGAGGAGCACTTCAAGAGTCTTGCGTTCCTTCTCCCCCGCGGTTGCATCCACGGCCGCATACATCGCGCCGTTGAACAGGAAGATGAGCAGGAAGAAGCTGACGAGCCGCCCTGCGAAAGCCCCCGACATCTGCTGAGGCTTCGCTGTATTCACAGCTTTGCGGTCGAACGGCTGCAGCACCTCAGGTGGAACGCCGCGCCTCTGCAACTCGGAGCTGACGCGCTGCTGCGAAAGAAGGTCCAGCACACTTTCGACGCGCCTCCTCCCCATGGAGGACTTCATGTCGGCGTTGTCGGAGTAGAACGTGACCGAGGGCCGTTGCGGAGCGCCGTCAACCTCGATTCCGAATGCTGCCTCCTTGTTCTCAACCGCAGCACGGGGATCAGCGCTGTTGGCCAGCTCAAGGCCCGCCTGAGCGAGCGCGGGCTTTAGCTCCGGCAGCGGCACCCGCTCGGCGAGGGCAACGCGGAACCGCTGCACCCGTGCCTCGTCGGCGTTGCGCCGCATGTAGTAAGTCGTGCCGCTCATCATAAGAGGCCCGATCAGCATTGGAGCTATAACCAGGCTGACCAGAGTGCGCCGGTCACGCAACAGATCGAGGATTTCCTTTCGAAACAGGACGCGAATGGTTCTAAGCTTCATGCTGCGGCCTCAATGAGATTGAGAAAAATCTCACGCAACCGCTGCTTGCCGGTTTTGGCCCGTAGTTCATCCATCGTTCCGATCGCTGCGATGTGCCCTCCGTGCATCACTGCAATGCGGTCGCACAGGTACTCGGCTTCCTCCATGACATGCGTAGAGAGGACAACGCATTTGCCGCCGCGCTTCGCCTCGATAATGAACCCTTCGATAATCTGCGATGTCGGCACATCGAGGCCGGACGTGGGCTCGTCAAGGATGAGCACCGGCGGATCGTGCACCAGCACCCGCGCGATCGCAGTGCGCTGCCGCATGCCCGTCGAGAAGTTGTCCATTCGAGCACTGGCATACTCGGTCATTCCAAAACGCTCGATCAGCTCCTCCGTCCTTCGCTGCAGCTCCCGTCCCGTGATCCCATTCAGTTCACCGAACACGGTCAGCACCTCGCGCGGAGACAGCCGGTGATAATGGCCCATGTCGCCCGACAGAAAGCCAATGCGCGCCCGCACGCCGGCGGGGTCACGTACGACATCCAGCCCCGCGATCTCCGCCGAACCGCCGGTAGGCTTCAGGATGGTTGCGAGCATACGAAGCGTAGTAGTCTTCCCTGCTCCGTTCGATCCAAGGAGGCCGAAGATCTCCCCGCCGTCCGCAGCAAACGAAATACCGTCGACAGCAGAGACGACGCCGCGCTTCGGATCCTTGAATGTCTTGGACAGCCCGTCAACGCGAATCATTGGGTGTGGTCTTAGAAGTCGATTGAGGCTAGCAGTTCCGAGGGCCTGCGGTCAAAGGCGCGGCAGATGGCGAGCAGACTCTCCATACTGGGGAGATTCGCTCCACGCTCGATCGAACTGATCTGCGACACGCTCAACCTCGTCAGGTTGCCGAGATCCTTCAGTGACCAGTCGCGTTCCACACGCAGCAGTTTGATCCGATGGCCGAGGCGTTCACGCAGCCGGTCATGATCCGTGCGGCCCAGCCCGTAATGTGCGATCGCGTTCGCCAGCGTCTGGCGCAGCTGGCTGAGCGAGAACGGCTTCGACAGGTAGTCGAAAACCTTCATGCGGAAGGTCGCCCGCATGTCCTCAAGTGAGGGATATCCAGTGACGATAATGACGCACAGGGACGGCCAGCGGGCCAGCAGCTGTTCCAGAACCTTGTCACCCCGGAACTCACCCATCTTCATGTCCAGCAGAACGATGTCGGGAACACGTGCTTCCGCATCGAGGAACAGGTCTTCAGGATGCGAGAACGTCCTGACGGAGTACATTCCCTCATCGCGCAGAAACTCTTCGATCCAGGTGCGGAAGTCCGCATCGTCATCGAGCACGGCGATGCTAACCGGAGCCGATACTGGACTGGTTTCGGGTGCGCTCAAGTCTGTCTGTAAGAATAGCGCCATGATCCGGTGGCTCGCCCGATTTCATTTGCTGCTGGTGTTTCCGGCCACAGCAGTGCACCCTGATCCGTGGAACGAGGGTGCCGCGGCAGCCCGGCACTCCATCATGCGCGCGGCAAACGGAGTCCGGGTGGTACACATCGTCGCCCACCCCGATGATGAGGATGCAGCATTGCTGACGGCTCTGAGCCGCGGGCTGGGCTACGACGTGCTGCTGCTCTCTTTGAGCCGCGGTGAGGGCGGTGCAAACCTGACCGGACCCGAGATGTATGCGGCCCTCGGGCGAATTCGCGAAGAGGAGACGCTCGCGGCCGCACGCCATTACGGTGTTCGCGTCCGGTTTGCGAGTGCTGTCGATTTCGGGTTCTCGAAAAGACTTGACGAGACGTTCGAACACTGGGACAGGAAGGCGCTGGTTGACGAGGAGGTATCGATCCTCAGAGAGGAAGAACCGCACATCATCATTGCGCGCTTCCACGGCTCC
>DASQEG010000429.1:0-4195 GCA_035633775.1 Bryobacteraceae bacterium | reverse complement strand
AGCAATGTGGAAGAGGGTGTTGCACTGCGTCAGGCCGGCATTTCGAGCCGGATTCTCGTCATGGCGGACTTCCTTCCCGTAGGCCGTGTCCCGATGCTGGAACACGGCCTGACCCCTGTCATTCACGCGCTTGAAGATCTGCAGGAATTGGAAGAGCTGGCCGTTCGCGTCGGGCAAAGAATACGCTTTCACCTGAAGGTGGATACAGGCATGTGCCGCCTTGGCACTCGTGACGAAGCGGGAGCGATTGCCGCGGCCCTGCAGCGCTGCCCTCACCTCGACATGGAAGGCCTGATGACGCACTTCGCTTCCGTAACCGATTTTTCGGTGACGCAGACGGAGGAGCAGACGCAATGTTTTCTGAAACTCGCAGGCGAGCTGAACACGCAAGGCATCTGTCCGGAACGTGTTCACCTGTCGAGCACTGGCGCCCTTGCGTATCGTCGTCGGGAGGCGTGGGGCAATATGGTGCGCCCGGGGCATGCGATCTACGGCTATGTCTCTCCTGCAAGAGGGCAGGCACCGGGCAATCTGCTGCGAAGTGTCAAGCCGGCACTAAGCTGGAAGGCCGCAGTACTTACGGTAAAAGACATCCCGGAAGGCGCTCTCATCGGTTACGGAGGGATGTTCCGAGCACGCACTCCGATGCGCATAGCGGTTCTGGCCGTTGGATACGCGGACGGCATCCCGCACCGGCTATCAAATCGAGGTCGCGTGATTGCCTGCGGCCGATATGCGGACATTGTGGGCGCCGTCTCGATGGACGTTACCACCATCGACGTAACACACTGCCCCGAGTTGCGCATTGGCGACGCGGTGACCATCCTTGGCCGAGAAGGTGACGCACGGATTGACGCTCAGGACATCGCGCGCGTCGCAGGTACGATTTCCTACAACGTGCTTTGCGCCATCAGCTCGCGCGTACGACGGGTGTGGCTCTAACGAGCATGCCGTCAGATCACATTGATGTCTTGCGCAGCACGCCGCTATTCGGCTCGTTGTCCGACAGAGAACTCACGGCTATCGCTCAGCGCACTAAAGAAGTGAAGCTCCGTCGCGGCGAAATTTTGTTGTTGGCTGGAGACACAGCGCGCGGATTGTGGGTCATCGCTTCAGGTGCCGTGCGGGCCTACCGCGTTGGGTCGGACGGCCGCGAACAGGTGATTCACGTCGAACGCGCGAGCGCAACAGTCGGCGAACTTCCGTTATTCGACGATGGAGCATACCCTTCCAACGTCGTGGCGGAGGAAGCATCGATGCTCCTATTCGTAACCCGCCATGATTTTCACCGCCTCCTTGCCGATCATCCTCCCATCGCCATGGCTGCCCTGAAGGTTTTGGCCACGCGACTGCGGAACTGCGCGGGGCTGGTTGAGGCGCTATCACTCCACGACGTGGACCGCAGGCTGGCGCGGCTGTTGCTTACCGAGGCACAGGGTCAGGCCGGTGACTTAGTCGAGCTGGATCTTCCGCTGACGCACCAGCAGATTGCTTCACGCATTGGAAGCGTGCGTGAAGTTGTATCGCGCGCCTTTGGCCGGCTGAGTCAGGCGGGTCTGGTTCGAGCCGACGGAAAGCGAATCATCATTCCGAGTCGCCGTGAGCTGAGCAATTACGCCGGATCTGGATAGGCCTCACGGCCGCTGGTGTGTTACGAGTCCTGCGGACCGCAAGCGTGCGTGCAGAATCATCGCCCGGCGCGCTCGCTGGACGCCGCCGTCTGCGGCCCATTCTCATGACGTCCTTCACGCTGGTGCGGGGCTGGTGCCGGTTGCGCTTGGGACGGGTGAGGAGGCAGAGTTTCTGTGCGCCGATGGGTCAGGCAATCATCGGTCGTGTGATTCTCTACTTTGCTGACAATGCTCGTGATTCCGACCATTTACGACATCCTCGGCGGGTGGCGTGAACGAGCCGGCAAACTGGCTGCGAAGCCCCGCAGGCAACAACCCCGCACCCTGACACTGCCTTCATCCAACATCAGGACCACAGTCCTCGCAGGGGCACAGGGCGGCTATACTAAGATCGAGACAAATTCCTGGGAGGCCAATGAGCAAAGAAGATTGCATTGAAGTAACAGGCACTGTCGTTGAGAAGTTTCCCAGCGGCCTGTTTAGCGTACAGCTGGACCAGGACCGTACCGTATTAGCCCACCTTGCAGGCAAGCTCCGTCGCAACCGCATCCGCGTACTTGCCGGTGACCGCGTAACCATGGAGCTCTCCCCTTACGACCTCACCAAAGGTCGCATCACTTACCGCCACAAGTCCTGAAGAGCCGCGTCCCCCTGCGGTAACGGTCGAGCGAAAAATTCGCGGACCTCGCCCAACGTGCTCAAACCATTAAGCTTTGCTGGCTCTGAATCGTAATCTCCACGTCACTTCTGGCATACGTCTGCCGAGCCTTTGAATATACTCGTGGGCGAGGGGAGCGCTAGCAGCCACGTGCACACCACAAGGACCAGACGAACACGCACCAGACGAGTCGGCAATGCTGCGGACGGTCTGCTGTCACAGCTTACCGAACGCGTCATCGGGCAGCCGCAGGCTATGACGGCGATCGCACCATACGTGCGAATGTACGAAGCCGGCTTGAATCCCGAGGGCCGGCCCGCCGGTGTGTTTCTTCTGCTTGGACCCACGGGTACCGGCAAGACTCGCACGGTCGAAGCTCTTGCGGAGGTGTTGCACGGCAATGCCCGGAACCTGATTCGCATTGACTGTGGGGAGTATCAGCTCGAACACGAAACCGCCAAACTGGTGGGCGCGCCTCCGGGGTACCTCGGCCATCGCGAGACGCACCCAGTTCTGACGCAGGCTCGCCTCGCTGCGGTCACAACCCAACACAGCAGCCTTTCTCTGGTTCTGTTCGATGAGGTCGAGAAGGCTGCACCTTCCATGACCCGGCTGATGCTCGGGATGCTGGACAAGGCTACGCTCCGCCTCGGGGACAACAACATCGTCAACTTCGAGCGCTCCCTCATTTTTATGACGAGTAACGTGGGGGCAGCAGGGATGCAGGCTCTGCTGGACCGGAGCTTTGGGTTTGGCGGCGAAGCTACGTCTGCCGACAACGCTGCTCCGCAGCTGGACCGCATCGCGCTGAATGCCGCGAGGAAGGCGTTCGCGCCGGAATTCCTCAATCGCGTCGATGCTATCGTCTCCTACCAGCCGCTCAGCCCGAACTCTCTCGAGCAGATTCTGGATTTGCAGCTGCAGGACCTGCAGAACCATATCGACAGCCGGCTCGGAGACCGTGCGTTCCGGGTGGACATCACACCGCGCGGGCGCAAGTTCCTGCTCGGTAACGGTGCAAGCATCGAGTATGGTGCACGTGAGATCAAGCGTGCCGTTCACAAGCACCTGACCCAGCGGCTCGCCGTGCTTGTCACAGAGGGGTCAATCCGGCCAGGCGCACGCGTCCGCGCCGACCATGGCGATGCGACGGATCAGCTCAGTTTGAAGGCTGCATAGTCGGAGCCGCCGCTGCAGCGGGGACGCTTCCTCGCCACGTCAAGGTTTCGACGACGCTGCGCGAGCCGGGGGGCAGATTCGCTTCCAGCCGCAGGGTGATCTCGGGTGCGGCAACGGGTATAAGAATGATGCCGTGTCGAAGTTCAATTGGCGTAAGTGCGGTCGACTGCTCTCCTGCAGCGGATCTGACGAACACGCGGCCGCCCACGGCACCGATGATGGGCGGTGCCGTCCGCGACCATTCGAGCCGCAGGGCGCTTCCCTGCAGGTGTGCCGCGAAGCCTAGTGAGTACGGGTCGGCTGTTATGGACGGCCGAGGACCCCAATGCAGCCAGTCATCAAAACGGCCTGTTCCGACCTGATAGCCTGCCGCCCCGCCCAGTGCGAGCGCCGCGATCAGGGCAGCTCCCGCTGCAAGGCTAAGACTCCAGTTTCTGCTTTCCGTTGAGCTCTCCTCGACCCCGAACCTGGGTGTCGGCATATCGAGTTCCGGAAGCAGCGCCTCCACTGCAGGCAATTGACGTTCAAGGGCGGGCGCCCGTTGAACCGCCGCAGCGGAGGCTATTGCAAGCGGCCGCTCATAAAACGGGCTGTCGCTTGCCGCGTGAGCCGTCCGAGATGGATGGTTCGCGTCCACATGAGGAACAGCCCCGGCAGGCTCTTCCTCATTCGATGCCGTGGCGGCGGACACTGTGCGTTCCGCTGTCACGGCAAAGACGAACGTGGA
>DASQEG010000428.1:0-3705 GCA_035633775.1 Bryobacteraceae bacterium | reverse complement strand
GGCTATGGAACAAACACTCAGCACCCCCCAGAAGGCGTTACAACTCAATCTCGACGCACAGAAGTTCGGCACCTTTGCCGAAATCGGAGCCGGGCAGGAGGTTGCGCGATGGTTCTTCCACGTCGGCAGGGCCTCGGGCACGGTTGCGAAGACGATCTCGGCCTACGATATGGCCATCAGCGACGATCTGTACGGCCCGACGAACCGTTTCGTGAGCCGGGCCCGGCTGGAATCGATGCTGACGCGCGAGTTCGACCAGTTGCTGCAGCGGCTGCCGCACAGAGAATCGGACGTTCCGAAAGCACTTTTTGTATTCGCGGATACGGTAACCACGCAATCGCGCACGCGGGGCGGACATGGCTGGATGGGCGTTCGCTTTCAGGACGTGCCTGGCGGCGAGACCTCGGACATCATCATCCACTTCGCGATGTCGGACCCGGAAACGGTGCGGCAGCAGGAGTCGGCGGGGATTCTCGGGGTCAACCTCATACACGCCGCGCTGTACTCCCATCCGGATCCCAGGGCCGTGCTGAACTCGCTGATGGACGGGCTAACCCGGCGACGCATTGAAGTGGACATGATCAAGTTCTCGGGTCCGGTGTTCCGCGGGGTGGACAACCGGCTGATGAGCCTGCACTTGGTGGAGCACGCGTTGACGGATGCGGCCATGTTTACAGCATCGGGGGAGGTAGTGCAGCCTTCCGAGGTCCTTTACGGAAGGGGTGTGCTGATCGAGCGCGGGAGCTTTCGTCCGGTTACGAATGTCACCGTCGACATGCTGTCCCGCGCGGAGCGGCAGCAAGAGGAGGACCACCCGGAGTCCGCAGACGAACCGGTGGTGCTGATGGAGATGACACTCCACAACCTCATGTCCGAGAAAATCATAGATCCTCAGGATTTTCTGGACCGCGCGGATCTGCTCGGTGCGCTGGGGAAGACCGTCATGATCTCGAATTTCACGCGATTCGACCGGGTGACGGAATTTCTAAGAAAGTCGACGCAGACCTCCATCGCAATGGTCATGGGGGTACCGACACTGAATGAAATATTTGACGAAAAGTACTATGTGGAGTTGCCGGGCGGAGTTCTTGAGGGGTTCGGCCGATTGTTTCAGGGTCCGGTGCGGCTTCTGGTGTACCCGACGAAAGATTCGTCTACCGGGGAGATTTTGAGCATGGACTCGATCTCGGTCGGTGCCCATCAAAGGAAGCTGCTCGAGTGGCTGTGCGAGAACGGCTCGATCGAACCGATCCGCGACTATGATCCGGCGCAGCTCCATATCACTCCGGCGGAGGTCCTGCGCCTGTTACAGGCGGGAGATCCGGCGTGGCGCGGCATGGTGCCGGCGCCGGTCGCGGATCTTATATCGCGGCGCAGGCTGTTCGGTGCGCTGGCTGCGTAAAGCCGCATTGATCCGTCTGTACACCGGCCGACACGGCGAAGCCCTGGCCGAGTGGCCGACTGCAGGGTACGTTGTCCACCGGGGTAGGGATGCCAGACGCGGTCAGCACCCGATCCGGCTGCAGTGGATCAAGCTGACATTGCCCTCGCCAGCGCTCATCCGCGACAGGCCTACCTCAAGCGTCCGAGCTGCGCAATGACTCGTTGGAATTGAGCCGAAGAAGCAAGAGGCCGGAACCGCGGGTCGTACGGCGCGAACAGCACCGCATCATCCTTTTCGGCCACCGCCCTTTCGAGAGAGACGAGCGCGTCCTCGTGCTTTCCCAAGCCTGTGTAGACCAATGCCATCGTGACGTGCGTCATCGCGCCTCGTGCGCCCTGGTTTCGCAACTCGCTCAGGATGGCCTCCGCTTCCCGGTGGCGCCCCTGTTTAGCAAGAAGGTGCCCGAGAGCAGGCTCGGCCCAGGGATTGTGATTCTGATACGCGAGCGCGGCACGGAAGATCTTCTCTGCTTCATCGAAGCGGCCCATCTGCTCCAGGCTCAGACCCTGCACATTGAGCGCCATGGGATAGAACGGCATCTGGTTTGTGAGCCTCGCCGCCGCGGAGGCGACAATCAACGCTTGCTCATAGTTGGCTGCTTCATACAAGAGGCTTGCCTTGCGGACCTGGAACGTAGCTGCTGCGGGATGCAACGCGATTCCGCGGTCTGCTTCAGCAGCAGCCTCAGCCGACTTCCTTTGTGCGTGAAGAGCGTCGATGAGCCGTTGTCTGGCAACAGTGTCTCGCGGGTTCAGCGCAAGCGCACGTCTGCAGGCCTGCTCGGCCTGGTCGAAGCTCCATTCACGATACAGAAGTATGGATGCCAGCAGCGTCCAGCCTTCACCGAGCGTGGGATCCAACGCAAGCGCTCGGCCTACTGACGCCTTGGCCACCTCGAGCCGCTCGGCCGGTTTATTGCCGCGCAGCTCGTACTCCCATTCAGAGGCCTCCGCGAGTCGAAGCCAGCCCCGGGCGAATCGCGGGCTTCGGGTAGTCACTTCTCCGAGGAGCCGCACGGATTCTACAACGCTCGCAGGTAACGCCTCGGGAGCGCCGTCCTTCAAAACAGGTATCCGCAGCAACTCCTCGGCCCGGTAGTACAAGTCCATCGTGCCTGCATCGGCTTGCCCGTGTGGACGTGCGCTGGAGGTGACCCACCAGAGAGCGCTGAGGCAGCAGCCCAGAGCCGTCGCGGCGAGGATGAAGAGTCTCAACGCGTTTGAGATGGGCCGTGCCGGTGTTTGTTCGGGTGCAGAGAGGATAGGTTCAACAGCAGCAGTCGACGCCGCAGCACATGCGGCCGCGGCTCCGAAATGAAATACAGGCGCGTAGGTTCCTTTCGGCAATTCGATGCGAAGTTCTTCAGTCGAACCGCAAGCTCCGTAGTACTCCGCCAACCGGGATCGGAGGCGGCCCGCTTCCACTCTCACTGTGGAATCGATCTGAGGGTTGTAGTCAGGCCTGCGACCATACACTTCCACTGCAACCAATGATTCTTTGATCTCGTGGGCTCGTCCCGCCAGCGCCGTCTCTACAACGAACGTGAGAAAGCTCGCCAGCCGGGGCGCCGTTCTGAACTGAGCGCTGGCCGTGACACGTTGCACATGCGCTCGAACGGCTTCCGCGTCAGTGCTCACGCTCGTCCTGATTGGTTCGACGTCCAGGGTGCAGGCAGGCATGATTGCTTTCTCTGAACGCGAGAAAGGATGCGCGAAAGGGCTCAACCGAGAAGCTGAATCGAGACGTTAACAGGTTGTATCCATCCCGCAACCCGTCGTAACGTCCAGCGCGGCGTTGCACAGCGCATATTTGGGCAGAGATCGCGACGGTTTCCCGCCTGAGATCAGGTCCGGCGTGACTCTAAACAAACCTCAAGGAGTTGACATGAGACTTGCATCAGTAACCAGACTATTCAGCAACACCGCCCCTGCGGTATTTGCAGCGGCAGTTCTTTTCCTGGCCGTGAAACCTTCCAACGCACAGATGAACGACTTCAGTCGTGAACGCATCGAGTTCACGGTCGATGTGGCCGAAGACATGAACCTCTTCGTGGTTCCGGGGCTGCCCGTCGGGGGCGATCCGGGTCGGGGCGCGTTCTTTGTGACTGAAGGCAAGATCCTTCCTGCCTACACCATCCCAGGCACCGGTGGTGATCAATTTGACCCGCGGACAGCACTGGGTTCGCTCGGAACCTGGTTCTGCAAAGGTACGTTTCTGGTGAAAGGCTCGGAATTCGCCAACTCTGCCATGGCGGTTCTCAC
>DASQEG010000427.1:0-4105 GCA_035633775.1 Bryobacteraceae bacterium | reverse complement strand
CAGGCACTGCCCCTAACCTCAAGTCCATAGCCGATGCGTACACCCTGAGCCGCATTCTTCGTTGCTCCGGTGTCTCCTGCCATGGGTCGCGAAGGGTAGCCGGGAAACTGACGTGCAGTTGCCGTTATCGATCCTCGGGAGCAGCGTGCAGAATAGGCCTTAACGATCTTGCCGGCGAGTGGCAAGACGCCGTAACGCCAAGGCCCATCAGTAGAGCAATTCCGACCTTGGTACGCTGCGCCATATTCATGAGGAACTGCTGCTTCACGTTGATTATCTCGTCGCGGCCCAACGCATCGTTCCCGGTACCGATCAGCCCGTGTAGTCCTAAGCTCCGAGTAGCAGACGAGCACGAAACTGACCCACACGCGGCGATTCACACGTTCATAGATGTGAAGTTTGGTTCTCAGCGCTGAGATGATGGATACCATCGAAGGAGGTCAGCGCATGAACAAGATCACGCCGTTCTTGTGGTTCAACGACAACGCCGAACACGCTGCCGAGTTTTATCTGTCGGTGTTTCCGGAAGCGAAGAAGGTGGCCGAACTGCGTTCGAGCAATGTGGGGCCCTGGCCCGCCGGGAAGATCCTGACCATCACCATCGAACTTATGGGCCAGCAAATGACGTTCCTCAACGGTGGCCCCGCGCACGCGCTCACGCCGGCTTTCTCGTACTCCGTCCGATGCAGGGACCAGGCCGAGATCGACCGCTACTGGGATAAGCTGCTCGAGGGTGGCAAGCCCATGGCCTGCGGCTGGCTGACGGACAAGTTCGGTCTTTGCTGGCAGATCGTGCCGGAAAACATCGGCGAGATCCTGAAGCATCCCAAAGCGATGGCTGCGATGATGCAGATGGTAAAGTTCGACATCGCCACGCTGGAGGCCGCGGCGAAGGAGTAACGGAGAGCGGCAAAGTGCCAGAGCAGCCAGAGACAGTGGTCGGCTGGTACAGGAGTCTGTCCCGGGCGTTCTGGACATGGAGCATCTGCAACGCAGGACTGGGTGTCTCGGAGTGCTTAGGCGATCCATGAACTGATTCGCCGCATGAATCGGGCAAATTAAGCCTGGGCGCTCTTTGATCCATGGCGAACTTCTGGAGCATCATTGTGTAAGGGACGTTTCTCTTCTGCATGGAGGCTGCATTGAGCGTTTCTCGAAGACAGTCACTTAGTAGGTTCGCCATCGCGGGAACAGTGCCGTTGAGTGCTCTGGCTGCCCCACGCAAACCGCAGCGCGCGATCCGGCTGGTGGTTCTCGATGTTGGCGGCACGATCATCGAAGACCAGGGGGACGTGCCTGAAGCGCTGAGGACCTCGATGGACCTTCATGGCATACGCTCCAGCCGCGAGGAGATCGGCCGCAGGCGCGGTGCGTCCAAACGTGAAGTCATCCGTTATTTCGTGGACCAGCAATCACCTCCGCCGAATGTCGATCGTGGCAAACTGACTGCCGCCATACACGACGAGTTCACTGCGAAGTTGATCGAGGTCTACCGGTCCGTCCCTCCGATCGCCGGCGCCGGGGAGACCATTCGCCAACTGCGTGCCAGCGGGTATCTTGTCGCGGCAACAACTGGTTTTGATCGCACAATCACCACATCGATCTTTCAGAGGCTTGGCTGGGAAAGGGACTTCGCTGCCATTATCTGCAGTGATGATGTCGCGCAGGGGCGTCCTGCCCCGTTCATGATTTTTCATGCAATGGAATCGGCAGGCGTTAACAGCGTTGCGGAAGTCGTTGCCGTTGGCGATACAGCTCTCGACCTGCAAGCGGGAACCAATGCTGGCGTGCGCGCCGTGGTCGGCGTTCTCACCGGAGCTGCAACTTCTGAAAGTCTCCGCAAAGAGCCCCACACCCATATCCTGTCCAGCGTGGCGGATCTCCCCGGGTTGCTGGCATCGAAGCTCTGATTGCCACTAAGTGTGTCTCGCAGCCGCGTGAGTGTGACTGCCGGCGGCTGATGCCGCCCTTGGCCGCATCGTGCTAACCGGCACTTGCCTCCCGCATGCCTGCTGGACACCCGGAGATCAGAGGTGTGTTCAATCAGGTTTAAATGTCCCAGTTCCTGTTTGCCACATGCACGCGGTACAAGCGCTGTGACGGTGGCAGCGTTATAACAGCCGCACCATGCGCCTGATCTTGCTTTTCCTTTTCACGGCCGTTCTCTACGTGGAGAGATCGTTGTAGCCGCCTCCACTGCCGCGCTGCAAACAGACCGGTCGGACCTTCAAAGTGACATAACGACCCGCCCGTTTCAGGATCTCCCGGTGTCTGGTGCGAGAAATTACCAGGAGTTGCTCAAGCTCGTACCTGGGTTCACGCCACCACGGCGCCAGAATTCGATCGTTTCTACGCCTCAGAAGGTCTTGTTGCTAACGTTAACGGTACAACAAAGAGCACAAATAGCACCCGTATCGATGGAGCCGGTAACGCGCACATCTGGCTGCCACAGCACTCTGCGTACATGCCGCCGCTGGAATCGATCGAAGCGGTCAATGTAGTAGCGAACAGCATGGACGCGGAGCAGGGCCTTGCCGGCGGCGCAGCGATCAACGTCACTATCAAGTCCGGAACGAACGACTTCCACGGTGTCGGCTTCAATTACCACACGAACAGCGCCTTCAGGGCGCGCAACGTATTCTTTACAGGCGCCAAGGTGCCAAAATACATTCAAAACCAGTACGGCGGCACGCTCGGCGGCCCAATGATCCGCAACCAACTTTTCTTTTTCGACAGCCACGAGCGCACTGCTCGCAGGTGGAATGTATCGCGATTCGTGACAGTCCCGACGGCCGACCAGCGCGCAGGGAACTTCAGCGCATATGGAGTTACCCTGTACGACCCCCCTCGCCGGAGCTGCTGACGGGTCCGGTCGAACAGCTTTCCCCGGGGCGATCATTCCCGTCAATCGTCAGAGCGCAGGACGCTCGCCAAATCATCGGCTGGTTACCTGAGCCCACCCACCTTGGGCCGACGAACAACTATTTCGCTTCCGCACCAGCGGTGTTCAATCCGGACTCCACTGACGCCAAGGTGAACTGGAATCCCACTTCCAAGCTAACTCTGTTTGAGCGGTTCAGCATTCTGAATTTCGACGTCACAGCTCCGTCCGTATTCAACGAAGCTTCGGGCGGTGCGATTGAAAGTGGTCAACAGTGGGGATATGGCTACGGGCGAACGATCAGCACCACCTTTGGTGCGAACTACGTTGTCACACCCAATCTCCTGCTCGATGGCAACGTTGGTTACACCCGCATGTCACCGAGCGTGACGCGATTTCAATACGGCCAGAACATCCGCCTCGATGTACTGCAGATCCCCGGCACGAATGGACCACTCGAGTTGCAGAGCGGTATTCCTGCTTTCTCGGTGTCCGGGTATGAGGCTTAAGGAAATCCTGGCAGCGCGAATCGTGTACTTCTGGCGCGATACCCAGTACCAGTACAACGCGAATGCCACCTGCATCAAAGGCCCGCACAACGTTCGGTTCGGATTGGACATCGCCCCCCCGCATATGAACCACACGACAGCGGAGCTCGGATCCAGCCCGTGCGGCCAGTTTGATTTCACAGGCGGCACTGCGGCAATTCGTGGCGGCGCGTCACCAAACCAGTTCAACTCGTTCGCAGGCTTTCTGCTCGGATTGCCGACGGCGGTGGGCACGGCCGCCCCGATGGAGTCGTCGATCACGACACGGGACTGGTCGCGAGGCTTTTACGTTCGTGATCAGTGGCAGGCGACGAGGAAACTTACGCTCACCATCGGCGTACGGCATGAGAACTATCCCATGCCCACTCGTGCCGACCGCGGCGTTGAGCTCTACGATCCGGAGACGAACCTGATGTTGATCCGCGGCGTTGACTCAGTCCCAACCGATCTCGGTGTCGATATGAAATCGATGTTCCTGAGGCCCCGTGTTGGTCTTGCTTATCGCCTGGGCAATAACTGGCTCTTCCGTTCTGGTTTTGGCATCAACATGGACCCGTATCCACTTGCGGGCCGGCTGCGCACGAACTACACGATTCTCATTCCACGAGCACCACCAGTGCAAATTCGTTTCAGCCCGTCAGCCGAATCGAGGAAGGCACGGCTTGCGTTTCAACGC
>DASQEG010000426.1:0-3688 GCA_035633775.1 Bryobacteraceae bacterium | reverse complement strand
GACTGGATTGAAGCAGGTGCAGTGGGGGTTTCCACGGCAACCGCCCGTGCGAAGGCAGTTAACTTCACGAATGATGTAGAGCCGATTTTCAGGAAGAGTTGTTTCGGCTGCCACAGCGGAACTCAGCCAAAGTCGCAATTGCGGCTCGATGCAGCAGCCGGTATCCTCCGCGGGGGTACGGGAGGCGCGGTGATTGCGCCCGGCAAGTCGTCCGAGAGCCGTTTGGTAGCTCGAATCGAGGGCAAAGGCGGCGAGCAGCGTATGCCGCTAAAAGGAGCACCGCTACCCCCCGCCGAGATCGCCGTTATCCGTTCGTGGATCGACGCAGGTGCAGAGCTTCCGAAAGCGCTGTCGCAAACGGCTCCCGTAATCGAGAAGCACTGGGCCTATATCAAGCCGGTCCGTCCCACCGTTCCTCAGGTGAAGGGCCAATCATCCTTACGCAACCCGATCGATGCGTTCGTGCTGGCGAAACTGGAAGCAAAGGGCCTGAGCTTCTCTCCCCCTGCCACAAGGGAAACGTTGATTCGGCGCCTCAGCCTCGATCTGATCGGCCTGCCACCAAAACCTGATGAAGTAACTGCGTTCCTCAATGATTCGCGGCCGGACGCTGTCGAGCGCCTTGTCGACAGGTTGCTTGCTTCGCCTCATTACGGCGAACGATGGGCGAGGCACTGGCTCGATATGGCTCGGTATGCCGACACCCACGGCTTTGAAAAGGATGACCGGCGCACGGTGTGGAAGTTTCGTGACTGGGTAATCGATGCGTTCAATCGCGACATGCCGTACGACCAGTTCACGATCGAGCAGATTGCCGGCGATATGCTTCCGAATGCGACCGAGTCCCAGAAGATCGCCACGGGTTTCCACCGGAACACAATGTTCAACGAAGAGGGCGGCGTCGACAAGGACGAGGCCTACTTCGAAGTCCTGGTAGATCGGGTAAATACAACCACAACCGTGTGGCTGGGGTCGACGGTCGGGTGCGCGCAGTGCCACAACCACAAGTACGACCCGCTTACGCACAAAGAGTACTACCAGATGATGGCCTTCTTCGGTAAGAACAGCAAGAAGGTCGAGCCGAATGGGACCGGCTTCAAGTATCGCGAGCCCACACTCGATCTTGCGACCGCCGATCAGGCAAGCCAGCGGGAACGCATTCGTAAACGCATCGAAGAGGTCGAACAGACCCTGAAGACTCATACTCCGGAACTGGCGCGTGAACAACAGCGCTGGGAAGAAGGCCTCCTGAAGGCACGGCGAGACTGGGCCGTTCTGAAGCCCTCGAAGATGAGGACGGAGGCCGGTACCGTTTTGACGGCAGATCAGGATTCAGTCATCGCGGCTACCGGCGAGAACCCACAGCGGGAGACCTATACGCTCGAAGCGCCGGTGAACGTGCGGACGCTGACTGGATTGCGCCTGGAGACTTTTCCAGATCCTTCCCTGCCCACGGGTGGCCCCGGCCGGGATGTGTACGGCCACTTCGGGCTGACTGAGGTGCAGGTCGAGGTCGACAACGTACCGGTCAGGTTCAAGCGTATCGTCGCAGACGATGGCCGGGTGCTGGCGAAAGGTACGAAACAGCTCTGGACGATCGATGCCAGTCGCGAGGAAACGCGACTGCCTCGCCAACTCGTGCTTGCTCCCGAAACTCCGATTTCCATTGCAAAGAACGCCGTCATTCGTGTCCGCCTCGTACAGAATTCCGATCTGAGCGGCCAGACAATCGGCAAGTTCCGGTTGTCGCTCACTTCTGTATCGGATCCGGTGCTGATCGTGAAACTCAGGCCAGGCCTTCGCACGGTTCTTGAAACTCAGGCAGAGCGGCGCACAGCGAAGGATGCGACCGAGCTGGCAACGTTCTTCCGCACAGTCTCGCCATCGCTGGAACCTCTGCGCGACGAGTTGCGCGAGCGCAAGAACGAACTGGAAAAGCTTGGGATCGTCACGGCGATGGTGATGGAGGAGTCCCCGGACTTCGAACGACCCTTCGATTTTGTGCGTACGCGCGGTGCGTTTGCGAGCAAGGCGGACAAGGTGTACGCCGATGTGCCGGCGGTGATGGGCGGCCTGCCGCCGAGCGAGATGCCGAATCGCCTGGGTCTGGCCCGATGGCTGGCGAGCAAGGATAATCCCCTCACGGCCCGTGTGGCCGTCAACCGGATCTGGGAGCATTACTTCGGTCGCGGCATCGTCGAGACGACAGAAGATTTCGGCACACAAGGTGAGCGGCCCAGCCATCCTGAACTGCTCGACTGGCTGGCAGTCGAGTTCATGGACCAGGGGTGGAGCTTGAAAGCGCTCCACAAGCTGATCGTTCTTTCAAATGCTTATCAGCAGACGTCGAACGTCACACCGGCACTCCTGCAGACGGACCCCTACAACCGCCTAATCTCTCGTGGCGCGCGCTTCCGGATGGAGGCGGAGATGGTTCGGGACACAGGCCTTGCAGCGAGTGGGTTGTTGTCAGCGAAGGTGGGGGGACCCAGTGTATTTCCGCCGCAGCCTCCAGGTGTTTGGGACATACCGTACAACGACGACAAGTGGGAAGAGAGCCGCGGAGAAGACAAGTACCGGCGCGGCATCTACACGTTTATCCGACGTACGGCGCTTTATCCCGCGATGATGAACTTCGACGCAGGCAGCCGGGAGGCCTGCACCGTCCGGCGGACCCGCACAAACTCGCCGCTGGCAGCTCTGACCACCCTCAATGACCAGGCGTTCTTCGAAATGGCAAGGGCGCTCGGCGAGCGCATCGTTTCTGAAGGAGGAGAGGACGACTCTTCGCGCATACGGCATGCGTTTCGTCTCGTAACCGCCCGTGCGCCCAAGCCAGGCGAGCTGGATCGCCTGCTGACCTGGCTTAGCAAGGAAAAAGCATACTTCAACGCGAATACATCCGAAGCCGCAAGCGTCGGAGTTCGGCATGAGCTGGCACCGTGGACGATGCTGGCAAACGTGCTCTTAAACCTCGATGAGGCCCTCACGAAGGAGTAGCCGGTGAGAGATCAGAAAGAACTGTTGGGAATCACGAGACGCCACTTCTTTGGACAGGCGAGTTCGTTTGGCATCGGCTCCCTGGCCCTCTCGTCGCTTCTGAACGGCAGATTGCCGGCGGCCGAGCAACGGACGGCTAAAGCGAAAAACATCATCTTCCTGTTCATGGCAGGAGCGCCTTCGCAGCTCGACCTGTTCGACCACAAACCAGAGCTCAATCGGCTGGACGGACAGCCCTGCCCGGAAGAGCTGATCAAAGGCGAGCGTTTTGCTTTTATCAAGGGCATTCCCAAACTGCTCGGCTCGCCCCACAGCTTCAGCAAGCACGGGCAGTCAGGGGCAGAGTTGTCGAAGCTCCTGCCGCATCTTGGAACTGTCGTGGACGACATCGCGATCGTCAAGTCGATGCACACTGAGGCGATCAACCACGACCCGGCGATCACGTTCCTGCAGACCGGCAGCCAGCAACCCGGCCGGCCGAGCCTGGGGGCGTGGCTGAGCTACGGGCTGGGGAGCGAGAACAGCAACCTGCCCGGGTTCGTCGTGATGATCAGCCAGGGGAGCGGCAACAAGACCGACCAGCCGATCTTCTCCCGCCTCTGGGGCAGCGGGTTCCTCCCCTCGAAGCACCAGGGCGTGCGGTTCCGGTCGGGCGACGACCCGGTCCTCTACCTGTCCAACCCGCAGG
>DASQEG010000425.1:0-6473 GCA_035633775.1 Bryobacteraceae bacterium | reverse complement strand
CGTGAAAGAGATTTACATTTCCGAGAAAGTCCATCACGAAGGGCGAGGCAGGCTTGTGAAAGACCTCGTCTGGGGAGCCCGCCTGCTCGATGCGCCCCTGGTTCATGATGACGACGCGGTCGGCCACTTCCAGCGCCTCTTCCTGGTCATGTGTAACCAGCACGCTGGTGACGTGAATGTCGTCGTGCAGCCGTCTCAGCCACCGGCGAAGGCTTTGGCGCACCTTGGCATCGAGAGCGCCAAACGGTTCGTCGAGCAGGAGGATCTTCGGCTCTATCGCAAGGGCTCGCGCAAGCGCTACTCGCTGCCGCTGCCCGCCTGAGAGCTGGGAAGGATAGCGATGTGCCATCGCATCGAGCTGGATAAGACTGAGCAACTCCGTGACCTTGCGTCGTATGGCATCGTCTGAGGGCCGCTGACCCCTGGGGCGCACCCTCAGGCCGAAGGCAACGTTCTCGAAGACAGTCATGGTGCGGAACAGCGCGTAGTGCTGGAACACGAAGCCCACCTGCCTCTGGGTGGTGGTAGTCCAGTCCACGGCTGTCCCATCGAACCGGAGCGCCGCGTGCGCAGAGCGGTCCGGTATGTCGAGGCCTGCAATGATCCTGAGCAGCGTGGTTTTGCCTGAGCCGGACGGGCCCAGCAGGGCCAGCAACTCGCCGTCCCTGACTTCGAGACTGACATCCCGCAGCGCCTCGAAGGTCCCGAATGTCTTGCTTATGTGTTCAAGAACGATGCTCATGCCAAAGGAGAACTCTCCTCCCGCTGCTTCCGGAGCCTCCATTCCAGAGCAGCTTTCAACGCTATCGTGCCCAGCGCGAACAGCGTCAACAACGAGGCCACGGCGAAAGCTGCTGTGAAGTCGTACTCGTTATACAAAATCTCTACATGAAGCGGCATGGTGTTCGTCACTCCGCGTACGTGGCCTGATACCACTGACACGGCGCCGAACTCACCAATCGCGCGGGCGTTGCACAGGATCAATCCGTACAGCAGAGCCCAGCGAATGCGCGGCAGCGTAACACGCCAGAAAGTCTGCCACCCGTTCGCTCCGAGCGTGATGGCGGCCTGCTCGTCATCGCTTCCCTGTTCCTGCATGAGTGGGATCAGCTCACGCGCGACAAATGGAAACGTTACGAATATAGTTGCGATCACGATGCCGGGCGTCGAGAAGATCACGCGCATCCCATGCGCCTTCAGCCATGACCCCACGGGCGTATGCGAGCCCAGCAGGAGCACCCAGATCAGCCCTGAAATCACGGGCGAAACGGCGAACGGCAGATCGATCAGCGTCAGGAGCAGGTTTCGGCCGCGAAACTCGAAACGAGTGATCAGCCACGCTGCGGCGACGCCAAAGATCGCATTCAGGGGGACCGCAATGGCAGCGGTCAGCAGCGTCAGCCTGATAGCCGCTGTCGTTTCCTTGCTTGAGATCGCTTTAAGGTAGGCACCGGGACCCTTGCGAAAAGCCTCGACGAACACTGCAGCAAGCGGGACGAACAGCACCACCGCAAGGAAAGTAAGAGCAATGCCGATCAGCAGCCACTTGACCCAAGAGGGTTCCGCGTTGTGGTTCATGGTCTCCTGCCGTAGCGGTGCGAATACCACCACTGAAGCAGATTGATGGTGAGCAGCATCACGAAGGAAGCGATCAGCATCACGGTGGCGATCGCCGTTGCCCCAGCGTAGTCGTACTGCTCAAGCCGCGTGACGATCAACAGTGACGTGATCTCTGTTCGCATTGGCATGTTGCCGGCGATGAAGATGACCGATCCGTACTCGCCGAGCGCCCGGGCGAAGGCAAGTGCCGTGCCCGAGCAAAGGGCAGGGAACAATGCCGGCAGCACGACCCTTCGGGACGTCTGAACGCGATTTGCGCCCAGGCTCCATGCGGCCTGTTCCAGTTCCGAATCCAGCTCCTGCAGTGCGGGCTCCACCATGCGGACAACGAACGGCAATCCGATAAACACCAGAGCGACCACAATGCCGGCCGGCGTATACGCGACATTAATGCCAACTGGGCTGAGGAACTGACCAATCCAGCCTTCTGGTGCATACACGGTCGTCAGCACGATGCCGGATACGGCCGTGGGCAACGCGAAAGGTAGATCGATGAAGGCGTCAATCACTCGCTGCCCGGGGAAGCGGTATCTCACCAGACACCACGCGACGATGAAGCCGAACAAGCCGTTGATGGCAGCCGCTGCGAGAGCACACATGAGCGTGATGCGATAAGACGCGACCACGCGTGCGCTGGCCACGGCGGTCCAGAACTGCTCCCATGTCATGGCGAACGATCGTAGAAAGAGCACTGCCAGAGGGATCAGGACGATGAGGCTGAGATAGACGACCGTGTATCCGAGCGTCAGCCTGTAACCGGGCAGAATACTGTAGCCGCGAGCCAGCATGCCTTAGTCGGACTTCGCCTCGGGCTTGTAGATCTGATCGAAAACGCCGTTATCGGCAAAGTGGACCTGGTGCGCCCGCTGCCAGCCGCCTGCGACGTCGTCTACGGTCATCAGGCGAATGTCGGGAAACGTGCGTCCGGTGCGCGTAAGTGCATCAGGCGACCGGGGCCGAAAACCGTGCCTGGCAGCGAGTTGCTGCCCCGTCTCCGTGTACAAAAATTTGAGGTACTCCGTCGCGAGGTGAGTCGTACCGCGTTCGGCTGCCACAGTATCGACGACCGCGACGGGAGGCTCCGCAAGGACGCTGACCGAAGGCGCGACTAGTTCCAGTTTGTGCGGCCCGAACTCGCGGAGTGCCATGAGCGCCTCGTTCTCCCAGCTGAGCAGAACGTCGCCAATGCCGCGCTGCGCGAAGGTCGTTGTCGCTGCCCGAGCGCCCGAATCGAGCACTGGCACATTCCGATAGATCGCCGCAAGGAGCTCACGGGCGCGTGCCTCGTCGCCATTCCACGTGTGCATTGCGTAACCCCACGCTGCCAGGTGGTTCCAACGCGCTCCGCCCGAGGTTTTAGGGTTGGGCGTAACCACCGCAACTCCGGGCCGGGCGAGATCCATCCAGTCGCGAATGCCTTTCGGGTTTCCTTTGCGGACCAGGAAGACAATGGTTGAGGTGTAAGGGGCACTGCGATGCGGCAGGCGTGTCTGCCAGTCGGGCGCGATTAAACGACCCCGCGAAACAATCGCGTCGATGTCATAAGCCAGCGCCAGCGTCACTACGTCGGCTTCGAGTCCGTCCAGGACGGAGCGGGCCTGCTTCCCTGATCCCCCATGCGACTGCTCAATCTCGATGTCTTCACCGGTCCGCCGCTTCCATTCCGCAGAAAAGGCCGCGTTCACGTCCTCGTATAGCTCGCGGGTGGGATCGTAGGAGACGTTGCGGATGGTCTTACCTCTGCCCGGGCCGCCGCAGCTGGTCAGGCAGAGAATCGCCAGTAAGACGGAGGGCAGGTAACGCATTCGGACGGGGTTGGAGCCAGAATACCACATTGTCTATCTGGAAAGTAGACTCTGGCCCGCTGGACGGCGGTGGGCTCTACATGTACTCGGGGACCGCGATTCCAAGCACGTCCAGGGTCCGCTCGAGTTGCGTCCGGAAGTAGTCCGTCATCCAAAGCAACAGGTTCCGCCGTTCCTCGTCAGGCTCGTCGAGCACTCGGTAATCGTGGTAGAAGGTGTTGAACGCCTGAGCAAGCTGGAATGCATAACGTGCGACGTGCGAAGGTTCGCCCGAAGCGACGGCGCGCTCAATCGCGGCATCCGCACGCGAAGCTGACAGCAGGAGCTGCCAGAAATCCTCGGACAGAAGTTGACGGCCGAGCATCTCCGCCGTCAGGGTCTGCCCGAAGTCGGGCAGGACACCGCCGCGTTCTGAGAACTTGCGCAGAATGTTGCGGGCACGGACAGCGGCGTACTGCACGTAGGGGCCGGTCTCGCCCTCGAAACTGAGCGCTTCACCCAGGTCGAAAGCGATTACGGAGTTCCGGGTGAACTTGAGCATGAAGTAACGGAGAGCGCCGCCCGCGAGCTGCGTCGCTACGCGGGTGCGTTCGGCTTCAGGCTCCTCCGGATGGCGCGAATCCACCTCGGCCTGGGCCTTCGCGATTAGCGCATCAAGCAGGTCATCCGCCTTGACGCCCAGTCCCTTGCGTCCGGAAACCTCGACGTGACTCTTGCGCTTGTCTTCTTCGCTGATTGGGATTCCAAGCTCGATGCAGGTCGCTGGCGTCAGTGCGACCATCTCGTAGGAGAAGTGGACGCTTGCTTCGGCCTGCTGCCGAAAGTCGAGTGCCCGGAGACCGGCTACGACCACGTCCTGCAGGTACGACTGGCGGGAGTCGATCACGTTATAGACGCGTTCGGCCCCACCAAAGGCGGGCGCGCCGGGATCTGACTCCGCAGCCGAACTCACCCAGACGTCCTGGCCGTCGGGGTACGTGCTATGCCGTCGATAGAAGAAGTCCTTTCCGAGCAAACCGAACTTCCAGAGCTGATAGGCGATGTCCTTACCGACGTATGTGACCGTGCCGTTGGATCGAACGATAACTTTGTCGAGATCCTCATCGTCCTCGGTCGCGTGTGCCGTGAAGGCAGTCCCGGGCATAACCCAGCAGCCCTTGTTCTTGCCTTCAGTTTCGAGATAGATCGCCTCACGGTCTTTCAGCAACTCGAAGGCCGTCGCCCAGAACTTCAGGTGCAGGATCTCGCTTTCCCGGGGCAGGACGTCGTACCGAATGCCCAGACGCAGCATGGTTGCAAGGTGGCAGCGCACAATCGCGTCGGCCACCAGGTGTCCCAGTTCCGCCACTTCACCTTCCCCGGACTCAATGGCGTGCAGCGTTTCTGCCCGCCAGGCAAGCGAATCCGGCTGTTCTTTGTAGTGCGAGGAGATGCGGGCATACAGATCCCAGCACAGGTAATCGAAGCGCGGAGCAGAGGCCAGATCCTTCACGTCAGCAGCTGACTTGCTCTCGAGGTGGTGAAATCCGACGACGACGTCGGCAACCTGGACGCCGGTGTTGTCGATGTAGTTCTGTACCTCAACGCGGCGGCCGGTCGCCCGCAGCATGCGCACGAACGTGTCGCCCAGGATTGCGTTTCGGAGGTGCCCGATATGGGCCGCCTTGTTGGGATTGATGTTCGTGTGCTCGACAACGATCTTGCCGCCTGATGCGCTCTGGGGGCCCGCAACTTCGCCTCGCAGAAGACCGCTGGCGTAGGCGGCCCGGTCCAGACGGACGTTGATGTAGCCGTTTCCAGCCACTTCCATGGAGGCGACGCCCTTAATAGGCCCGATCTCGTCGATGAACTCCTCGGCGATCTTCCTGGGCGGCTGACGCAATGGCTTGGCAAGCTGGAAGGCTACGGGCAGCGCCAACTCACCGAAAGAGCTCTGCCGCGGCTGCTCGGTCGCGACCGGCACATCGCTGATGCCGTAGCGGATCGATAAATGGCGGGAAACCGCCTCCAGAACGCGCTTTTCAAGGATCAGGAACAAACCACCAGTATCGGCGCAGCTGCCGTGATCAATATCGGACCGATCCAGTCCTGGATGCGCTACAATACCACCCGTGCCCAAAATCACGATCCTGCCGGAAGGCCGAACTTTCGAGTTCGAGTCCGGCAGCCTTCCGTTCAGTGAGCACGGAAAGCCTGAATCAATCCTCGATATCTGCCTGAATGCTGGCATTCACCTGGAGCATGCGTGCGGCGGCAGCTGCGCGTGCACGACGTGCCACGTCATCGTGCGTGAGAAAACGGATAACAACCTTAGTGAGATGGATGATGACGAGGCGGATCGCATCGAACTCGCGCCTGGCCTGACGACACACTCGCGGCTGGGCTGCCAGGCGGTGGTTCACGGCGATGTGGTTGTCGAGATTCCTGACTGGAATAGAAACTACGTAAGCGAAGGCGGCGGCTCAATCAATCTCGGCGATGCCATTCCCGCTCCGAAACGCTAACCCGTAAAATCCGATCCTGGTACAAGCCGTAATCCTGCGGCTTATCTCCTCTTCTGCGGCGGAGAGAGCTCTTCGCCCGATAGCACTCCCTTACGAAGAGATTCACCACCAGGAGGATCGGAGTGCGTTACTGCTTTGCCCTGTCCATGCTGTGGGCAGCGACGTGCCCGGCTGCAGCGACCCCGCTGTTTAGCCCGGGTACGCTGCTGTGGGCCTCCCAAGGCCCGCCCATTCATCTTTTCCAAATCGCTGCACCGGATCCGCTACCCTCCACCAGCAGGCTGGCGGAGCTTGAGACACGTCCCTACTTTCAGTTCGGCCAACTCGCGATCTCACCCGATCGTCAGTACGCCTATGCTTCTCTTACTGATCTAAACGCCATCCTTCGCATTAGCGCGGATGGACAGTTTGAGGAGTACGCCACTCTGAGGACGCCGACGGGACTCGTCTTCCATGATGGCCGCTTGTTTGCGGGTCAGTGGGACGGCAAGGTGTTCGACATCACGGAAGGGAACACCTCAACCGTGTACGCACTTGGGTTCCG
>DASQEG010000424.1:0-2377 GCA_035633775.1 Bryobacteraceae bacterium | reverse complement strand
GCTTGCGGATGCTGGGTGCAGAGGCGGTCGCCGGAAATTCGGCAGCGCTGGGCAAGCTGCTTACCGACGATGCGCCCGCTCCGCGGATCGCAGCGGCCGAGGCACTGGGGTTGTACGGCACAGCCAAAGAATCGGCAACCGCACTGAGCACTCTCGTGGAGCTGTCCTCACCGGCGAAGCACGGCTCAGCCGTATCCGTGCTCGCTATGAACGCCCTGAGTGCACTCGGCGCGAAGGCGAAGCCGGCGATAAAGGCGATCCGTGATCTTGATATGAAGGATACAGAGTCACCTGAGCGGCTGCGCGAGTATCCAGCGCGATTGCACCAAACGCTGGTGGAAAGTCTGTCCTAAGCAGCTACACTACGAGGACACATGGCAGACGAGAAGAAGATCGAACGTGAACTGGGTTTCAATACGCGTGCACTGCACGCCGGATACTCTCCCGACCCGACAACTCACGCGCGCGCGGTTCCGATCTATCAATCGACATCGTTTACCTTCGACAGTTCGGAGCACGCAGCACAGCTGTTCGGGCTACAGCAGTTCGGCAACATTTACACGCGCATCATGAATCCAACGAGCGACGTGCTCGAGCAGCGTGTTGCGTCGCTGGAGGGCGGAGTTGCAGCACTGGCCCTTGCCAGCGGGCAGGCCGCTCAGTTCATTGGCGTCAGTAGTCTGCTTCAGTCCGGCGATCATATGGTCGCCGCCAGCACGCTCTACGGCGGAACCTACACACAATTCGACGTAAGCTTCCGGCGCCTCGGCCTGGACGTAACGTTCGTCGAGCCAGACGATCCGGACAACTTCCGCAAGGCGATCACGCCGAAGACGAAGCTGCTCTATGGCGAGACCATCAGTAATCCGCGTGGCAACGTACTTGATATTGAGGCGGTCGCGAAGATCGCTCACGAGCACAATGTGCCACTAATGGTCGACAACACATTTGCCACGCCGTATCTGTGCCGGCCGATCGACTTCGGCGCCGATATCGTAGTGCACAGCCTGACGAAGTTCATGGGCGGGCACGGCACCAGTATTGGCGGCATTATCGTCGATAGTGGCAAGTTTCCGTGGAAGCAGGGCAAGTTCCCGATGCTGAATGAGCCGTCGCCCGGATACCACGGCATGGTCTTCAGTGACGTCTTCGGCCCGATCTCGTACATCATCCGCTGCCGCGTTGAGGGTCTTCGTGATCTGGGCCCGTGCATCAGTCCGTTCAACTCGTTCCTGTTCCTGCAGGGAATTGAGACCCTGGGCATGCGCATGGACCAGCATGTGAAGAACTCCCTGGCTGTGGCGCAGTACCTCGAAGGGCACAGCGCAGTCGAGTGGGTAAAGTATCCGTCATTACCGTCCAGCCCTTATTACGCTACCGCGCAGAAGTACCTGCCCAAGGGCGCAGGGGCGGTCTTTTCGTTTAGCCTCAAGGGTGGCTTCGATGCCGGACGGAAGTTTATCGACAACTTGAAGATTCTGTCGCACCTCGCCAATGTCGGCGACGTTCGAAGCCTTGTCATCCACCCGGCCTCAACAACGCACCAGCAGCTCTCCTCTCAGCAGCAGCTGGCAGCTGGGGTTGAGCCGGGCATGGTCCGTCTCTCGATCGGTCTCGAAGATGTTGAGGACATCCTCTGGGACTTAGAGCAGGCGCTGGTGGCCGCGGCTTAGGGTACGCTGCAGGCGTTGCGCAAGCCCATCCATTCGCTACGGCTCATCACCGGACGCCAGAACCCGCCCTGGCCGACTTCTTTTGCAAACTCGGCAGCTGCGCGCCGGCGCTCCTCGAGTGCCGGATGCGTCGAGATGTAGCTGAGCTCCTTCGGCACATCGGGCGCTCCCGCCCTGAGCCTGCCGAAGGCGCTGGCCATGGCAGCCGGATCGATCCCGGCCTTGACGAGCAATTGCAACCCCGACTTGTAGGCGGCCTCCTCGTCGCTGCGCATGTAATGCAGGGCTCCCAGCATTGCCGCTGAATCCACCAGAATGTCCGCACCCATAGCAGAGAGAAGCAGGCGCACGCCGGCTGTTCGGATCAGGTTGCGCATTCCATGCCGGTGCATGACATGCGCCGCCTCATGCGCAAGGACAGCGGACAGCTCGTCGGCTGTCTCCATTTGCTGGACGAGGCCGCAGTAGGCGACCATGTGCCCGCCCGGCGCCGCAAGAGCGTTCACCTGCTCGCTCCGCACCCATTCCAGCCGGTACTGCCAGTCCGGGTCAGCGTAAGCAAATAGTCGCCTTTCGAGCGCGCCGCGTGCGCGGTCAGCCTCCGTTCCTGTAACGCGCCGTTCGGCGGGCGCCGCCACATCGGCGACCATAGCTCCTAAACGTGCTTCAACACTGCGCGGCACCAGCACCGTAAATCCGCCAAT
>DASQEG010000423.1:0-2249 GCA_035633775.1 Bryobacteraceae bacterium | reverse complement strand
GGGGTCGAGGCTGACCATGGAGCGAATCATCAGACTTCCGCGGCCGATTCTCCTGACACCGCTCAGCATGCCCCAATTGGCCGCATAGAACTTGTCTCTGCCGCGGGGGCCGCTCTGCTGTGTGTCGACCAGGAACGCCTGGCCCATCCACATGAAGTTCCAGTCGCCAGCCCTCGTCATCATCATGGGCATCGGCCAGGCCGACGGCTGAAATGCCGTTCCCGAGCTCTGGCCCATAAGGAACATCCCGGCCGGATTTAGCGTGGAGTGGTCCATGGTGTTGTGGTCCATCCCGGTCATGTTCGGCGCCGCATGGTGATTGCCGTTTGTTTCCCCCGCATCCATGGTGTGCCCGGCGTGCGCGTCAGCTTTCTTCTCCGGCTCTTTCGCGGCGCCGTGCTGATGATGGTCGTGATGTTGAGGTTTCGGCGCTTCTTGTGCTGTTGCATTTGCCGTCCATAAAAGCAGGGCGGCAGTCATACTGGTTCGGAGGATAGTCCTAAACTCATTTCGCATTTCAGATACTCCAGAAAGATCCCGTAGTTCTTCTTTGGCGTGAGCACACCTCGAGCATGCCTGGTCCACCACAACTGTTTGCAGAAGGTGAACAGACGAGGACTGCTGCTTAAACCCGAAGCACTACTGAGAGCTGGAGAACGGGCGAGCCCGGTGGCGCCGTGCTCTCGCCAACCACACGGGTGACGGTCGCGGGGCGGGGAACAGATGCCTCGCCCGCTGAAAGAGCAGTTACGGCAAAATGTACGGTCGCGGCTCTTGTCAGCGTAAGAGGGTCGGCTGCCGCAACGAGCACCGACTGCTGACACCCTTCAGCTGGAGCCTTTGTGGGCTTCTCTTTATGGCACGGCGGAACACTCGCAGTCGCGGCCACGCCGTGGCAAGGTACACCCAGGCAGCGAGCAACGCACGCGGCACTCACCGTAAGCAGTGCAATCACGAGCACCGCGATCGGAAGTGACAGCGGGGTAACGTTTGTCTTCAGCCGGGTACTCACCGCAGGACCTCACTCGAATCGATGCTTTCCAGGATCGGGCACTCGCTCGCAGGACCGTGCCCCGAGCATCTGTCTATAAGATGCTCAAGGGCGCCCTTCATCGCCTGAAGCGTACGAACCTTCTCGTTTATGTCCGTGATCTTTTTTAGCGCAAGCTCGCGTACGGTTCCGCTGTCCCGGTCAGGGTCAACGCGGAGGGACAAGAGCTCACGGATCTCAGCGAGCGTGAAGCCGAGCTCCTGAGCGCGCTTGATGAAGCGGACGCGGCGAACGGCATCGTCCGAAAAGACCCGGTACCCGGACGCGAGCCGGGGAGGTTCCGGGAGAAGCTTCTCTCGCTCGTAGTAGCGGACCGTCTGGAGGTTAACTCCACCGAGCTCCGCCACCTGACCAATCTTCAACCGCGCCATTTGCATCGCCGTCGCCTGCCTACATTCTCATCCTAAACCCCGTACGTAGGTATAGAGTCAAGCATCCTGCTAGAAAAAGTTGACGCCCAGAGTGGAACAGACCAGCCTCGGCGCAAAATTTTGTGCAAATTCTGCCCCCACGGGCGGTTCCGGTTTGCTATATTGGTAGATGTCTGTCGGCTCCGACGGACAAACCCACACGTACATTTAACTCTCGCCGATTTGCCACCCGACTGAGGATCGCGACCAGCTCATCTGCTTCAGCAGATGTCATGTGCTTTCCGAAGCGGTCCTGAATCGACCCTCTGTAGACGATCCAGATTCGTCGCAGACATCTCAGGCCTTCGCCGGTGAGTACGGCATGTACGCCGCGAAGGTCCTGGGCACAGTGCTCACGAACCAGCATGCCCTCGGTTTCCAGTCGGTCTACCAGCCGGGTCAATCCACTCCGACTAAGTAGAACGGTTTCGGCCAGGTCACTTTGCCGCATCCGACGTCCAGGCGCATTGTAGATCGCGAACAGAACGTCGTACCAACTCAGGGACGGCAGTCCCGCCGCCTGCAGGTCACGGTTGACCGAGTCAGTGAGCCGCGCGTGCGCCATCAACAAGGCGCTCCACGCTTTCAGGCGATTCTTCGGTAAAGGTGAACGCGTGCTGTCAATAGATGTTGCGCCGGCAATAGTTGCGTCCGTAATCACTTTGGGCTCATCCATGGGTTTTGGCCTGATATACCTGCTGGGTGCCGGCGTACTTGAGATTGCCTTCGTCATTGACTGAAATACAGTGCGGGCTTCACGCGCGTCATTCCCGCGGTTGTAACGGGAT
>DASQEG010000422.1:0-1800 GCA_035633775.1 Bryobacteraceae bacterium | reverse complement strand
GGCCCGGAGGACCCTGCAGGTACTCCGAGGTCTCGGTGTTGTGAAGCGTAAGAAAGAGGTCGATGCCATGACCGGACTTGATCCACTTCGCCACCGCCGCATGCTGGGCTGCGATCTCGGGCATTGAGGTCGAATCGAGTGTGTCCCAGTTGCGATTCAAGTCGAAGCCGCGTGCATTGAAGCGGACCCGGCCGTGCGCCACACCATCGGGATCACACATCGGAAACACCTTCCAACGGATTCCGCGTGAATCCCGAAGCAACTCGTGCACCGCGCCTTCTCCAACGTAAGACGTGCCTGACTCCCACGCATGCTGACGGAACATGAGCCATACCGTTTTGCTGCCAGTGCCAATCGTCCAGAGGAGCAGCGGGCGGCCTTCCGGGCTCGTACCGATCACCTCTTCGGAAGCACCATGGGTCAGCGCGTGACGGCGCAGCCGCTCAAGATCGCCGTTGGTATAGGGCGGCGTATGCGCAATGCGGAACTTGGGCCCTAGCGGTGTAAGACGCAGCCGCAGGTGTGGCTCCGTGGCATCGTAAGTGACGTTATCGATGTGGATCCACGTACGCCCGTCATAGCTAACGAGCGGCGGTGTATCTCCGGTGATCGCACCGCGGTTCGGCTTGAAGTTGTACTCGCCCGGCAGATCGACCATATCGATGGTGAGCGGCTGGCCCGGTTGAGCGCCACGAACTTCGAAGAAGTACCAGCTCGCCTGCCTGTTGCGTCCGTTCTGGTCTTTGTCGCCTTTCACGCCGACTCGCAGATGTGCCGGGCCGACATGCTGAACGGGCCCGGCCGAACCGCCATCGAAAGCAGTGTGGACCGTGATAGTCGCGGCGAGAATCAGTGCTGGAGCCATTCTTCGGTTATAGTCCAGGAAACCTCATGTTGATCGTTCATGTGCATGTCCATATCAAGCCGGAGTTCGTCGACCAGTTTCGGGAAGCGTCAATCGAGAATGCGCGAAACAGCGTCAGCGAGCCGGGGATCGCGCGCTTTGATGTGCTCCAGGGTACCGACGATCCCACTCGCTTTATCCTGGTGGAGATTTATCGCAACGCGGAAGCTCCGGCCCGGCACAAGGAGACCGCGCACTACGCAGTGTGGCGCGACGCTGTTGCGCCCATGATGGCGGAACCACGCAGCAGCATCAAGTACTCGAACGCGTTCCCGGATGAAGAGGGTTGGGGTTGATTCCCTTCGAGTTCGCAACGGCGGCGCGCATTGTCTTCGGACGCGGGACGTTAGCTCGCGTGGACGGAATCGCGGCCGAATTGGGCCGGCGTGCCTTTCGTGTCACAGGTCGCACGTTTGCCTCGGCTGATTCCTTCGTTGTGTCTGGCGAACCCACGATCGATCTCGTACGCGCCGGTGCCGAGCAGTGCCGCCGCTTTGGTGGAGACGTGGTTGTGGCGATCGGCGGCGGCAGCGTGCTCGATGCTGGGAAGGCGATCGCAGCACTTGCCGCAAATCCCGGCGATGCGCTGGATTATCTTGAGGTGGTCGGCCGAGGCCAACCGCTTTCGGCGGCGCCGCTGCCCGTCATCGCCGTCCCGACCACGGCAGGTACAGGCTCGGAGGTCACGCGCAACGCCGTGCTTGCTTCGCCGGAGCACGGCGTGAAAGCAAGCTTGCGTCACCCGTCCATGTTGCCGCGTGCCGCCGTCGTAGATCCTGAGCTCACCTTGGATTTGCCCCGCGAGGTTACGGCCAGCACGGGTCTGGACGCGCTGACACAGTTGATCGAGCCATATATCTCCGTGCGCGCAAACGCACTGACAGACATGTTCTGCA
>DASQEG010000421.1:0-4763 GCA_035633775.1 Bryobacteraceae bacterium | reverse complement strand
CAATGTTCGGCAGGTGCTCGATCGTCGAAAGCTCAAAAACGGATTGAGCATTGTCCGTCACCGGGCCGTATGAGTCCACTGCGATCGTTACCGGGCCCATCCCAAGGAACCCGAAGGCGACCAGACCGAATGCGAATACCGCCGGCGCGAGCATCAAATTCGCCATTCCCATGCCGGAGACGAAGTACGCAACGCTCATTAACAGGAGGATGGTTAGGCCGAGCCAGTATGCGCTGAAGTTCCCGGCAACGAAGCCCGCAAGGATATTCAGCGAAGCGCCGCCTTCCCGCGACGCGGTGACGACTTCGCGCACATGGCCTGATTCGGTCGACGTGAACACCTTGACGAGCTCGGGGATGATTGCACCGGCAAGGGTGCCGCAGGTGATCACGGTGGAAAGCTTCCACCACAACGTGTCATCCCCGCCGAGATTCGGTATCAGGACATAAGACACCATATAGGTGATCGCGACCGATACGAGGGACGTCAGCCATACCAGGCTGGTCAAAGGTCTTTCGAAATTGAACTTCCTTGCGTTCTGGTACGACGCCTTGGCCATCGCTTCGTTGGCAAAGTAGGACATGCCCGAGGCAATGATCATCATGATTCGCATGACGAAGATCCAGACCAGAAGCTGGACCTGGACCAGCGGGTCGCGGACGGCAAGCAGAATAAACGAAATCAGTGCCACGCCGGTCACGCCGTAGGTCTCGAAGCCGTCGGCGCTGGGTCCCACGGAGTCGCCGGCATTGTCACCGGTACAGTCGGCGATCACGCCCGGGGTCCTCGCGTCATCTTCCTTAATCCTGAAGACGATCTTCATCAGGTCAGCCCCGATGTCGGCGATCTTGGTGAAAATACCGCCAGCGACACGCAGAGCAGCAGCTCCAAGTGACTCACCGATGGCGAATCCGATGAAGCATGCTCCGGCATAGTCTCCAGGGATAAACAGAAGAATGATCAGCATCAGCAGGAGCTCGACGCTAATCAGAAGCATGCCGATGCTGATGCCGGCCTTTAGCGGGATCGCATAGCAGGGGAACGGCATGCCCTTAAGGCTTGCGAAAGCCGTCCGCGAGTTGGCGAATGTGTTCACTCGAATTCCGAACCACGCCACCCCGAAGCTCCCGCCGATCCCAATCAGACTGAACAGCAGAATCACGATCACCTTAACGGCGTCGAATTGCTGCAGGACGCCGAAGTAGAACACGATGATCACGCCGATGAACGATTCCAGGATCAACAAAAACTTGCCCTGTGTGATCAGGTACGTCTTACAGGTTTCATAGATCAGCTCGGATATCTCGAGCATCGAGCGGTGTACCGGCAGGTTGCGAAGGTGCGTAAACATCACCAGGCCGAAAGCAAGGCCGAGAGCGCAAATGACGAGGCCGCCCATCAGCAGCGTCCGTCCGCCAATGTCACCAAAAAAAGTCGCCTGGTCGAGATCCGGAAGTACGAGGTTGGCTTCTCCCCCTCCCTGGTGCTGCTGCGCAAAAAGCGGCGCGGCAAGCAAAAACGCAACGAGCACGAGCGCGGCAGTGCGAAGCGAGGCTCGCAAACCACGCGTACCCTGCAGTTCAAGCATTCTGTCAGGTCCCCCTGGGTGTTTTTCCAACAGGAACATCCGTTAATTTGCACGGAGAGTTCCACAAGCCACCTCACGATATACCAACGACTTACGGTGGTGCAATTGCCTCACAGCGAGAAGTCTGGGCCAAATCGCACGGGTGCAGGTGAGAGAAACACCCAGCACCACTTGCGGCACGCCTCACCCCAGATCCAGAAACGCTGAGAGATCCGGGGATTGCAGGCGCATTCCAACGTAAAAGGTGCCGAAGAGCGCGTACATGGCACTGACCTCATCGAATCTCATCTCATAGATCAGCTTCTTGAACACCAGCGGATCGTCCGTAAACAGATCCACTCCCCATTCCCAGTCATCGAGCCCGATCGAGCCCGTGATGATTTGCCGCACCTGCCCGGCGTAACGGCGGCCCACGAGGCCGTGCTCGTGCATCATGCGTGCCCGCTCGGCCATCGGCTCCTGGTACCAGTTCTTTGCTTCGCCGCGCCGACGGTCCATCGGATAGAAGCAGACATAGGGATGAGAAGGGATTTCAGGGTACAGACGCGGACGCATGGCCTCACGCTGCCGCTCGAGAGTCTCCTGAATGGCTGCGTCCCACTCCGGCGAATGGGGCTCCAGGCCTTTTTCGGCCAGAGAGCCGTATACCTTTTGTGTCGACTCGTAGAGTCCGAGTTCCACCACGGACACATAAGAAGCACTCTGCTCCATGAAGTCGAACAGACGGAGCTTGCGCAGAGTTCGCTGGATTTCCTCCAGCTTGTCCACGCTCTCGCGAAAGTGGATGAGCATTAGGTCACCCTTGTGACCCAGCACAGAGTACCCAGCCGATCCATCGGTTCCGGTCAGGATGGACGCTGCGTCTCTCGCGATGTGATCGCGCTCGACCTGTCCGAGGTTTCTCCACTCTGCCCACCGGACGCGAAACATCTGGTGCAGCACCCACGAGCCTTCAACCGTTAGAGGAACAGGCGGCGTACGCATCTCTGACATATGTCCAGATTGTACGTGCTGCGGTATACCTGTACCGAATGCATGATTTCGAGAAGCTGGGCGCGTTTTACCTCGGACGCCTTCGGGAGAACGGACAGACGTTTCTTTATGACAGTCGCGATCTGGTAACTCACGCGGTGTGCGTCGGCATGACGGGCAGCGGCAAAACAGGTCTTTGTATCGATCTGCTTGAGGAAGCCGCAATCGATGGCATTCCTGCCCTGGTGATCGACCCTAAGGGCGACATCTCGAACCTGCTGCTGCAATTTCCAGATCTTCGCCCGGAAGACTTCCGCCCGTGGGTGGATGAGGACGAGGCCCGGCGTGAGGGGATCACAGTCGAAGAGTTTGCGGCACAGCACGCCGCAGCCTGGAAGGACGGCCTCGCCGCGTGGGGGCAATCGGGCGAGCGCATCCGCAAGTTAAGCGGATCGGCGGAGTTTGCGGTTTACACGCCGGGAAGCGACGCTGGTACGGGTCTGAGCGTACTTCGCTCCTTCGATCCCCCTCCGGCGGCGGCTGCAGATGATCGCGAGTCCTGGCGCGATCGCATTTCCGGAACGGCGACAGCCTTGCTCTCGCTGCTCGGAAGCGATGCGGAGCCCTCGAAGAGCCGCGAGCACATCCTGATCTCGACGATACTCGATAAAGCATGGCAGGACCGCCGGAGCCTTTCCGTTGAGGCTCTCATCCATGAGATCCAGAAGCCTGCGTTCACCAAGATCGGCGTGATGGACCTCGAGTCGTTCTACCCGGCTCAGGAACGTTTCGAGCTCTCCATGTCGCTTAATAATCTGCTCGCATCACCAGGGTTTGAAGCATGGATGCAAGGCGAGCCGCTGGACATCGGCGGCCTTCTCTATACAGCAGCCGGCAAGCCCCGGATTGCCATCCTGTCCATTGCTCACCTGAATGACAGCGAGCGCATGTTCCTCGTCACTCTGGTTCTTAACGAGGTGCTGGCCTGGATGCGCGCACAGCCGGGCACCACAAGCCTGCGGGCGCTCGTCTACATGGACGAGATCTTCGGGTACTTTCCGCCGGTTGCGAACCCGCCGTCGAAGCGTCCACTGCTGACGCTGCTAAAGCAGGCGCGAGCGTTCGGCATCGGCATTGTTCTGGCCACGCAAAATCCGGTCGATCTCGATTACAAGGGTCTGGCAAACGCAGGCACCTGGTTCATCGGCCGCCTTCAGACAGACCGTGACCGGCAGCGGCTCATCGACGGGCTCGAAGGAGCCGTCCCGGATCGCGCAGCACTGGACAGCATGCTGTCTGGTCTGGGCAAACGCGTGTTCCTGATGAACAACGTGCACGAAACGAAGCCGGTTGTGTTCGAGAGCCGCTGGGCGCTGTCTTACCTGCGCGGGCCGCTGACTCGCGCCCAGTTGCGATTGCTGAAGAAGGACCGCGCGGCGCCCGCCGGCGCGGCAAACATTCCCGTCAGCCGGAATCCGGAGGCCTCATCGCGACCCGTGGTTCCGCCTTCCGTGCCGCAGAGCTTTCTCCCGCTGACCGGATCAGCGGAGGACGTGATTTACGAGCCCGCCGTGCTTGGCTGTGCCCAGATCCGCTACGTCGATACGAAAGCCAGGATCGATTTCGTAGAGTCTGCAGTCTTTCTGACTCCAGTTCAGGACGACGCGCTCCCTGTCGAATGGGAGGAATGCACTCGCCTCGAGTTCGACGTGAACGGGCTTGAGCACGACCCGGCTCCCGGCGTGTCGTTCGCCACGCTGCCCAGCGCGGCCGCAAACCCGAAGAGCTATGCGGCATGGTCCAGGGATTTGGCCGCGTGGATTGGCGGACATCAACAACTAACGTTGTTGGCCAGCCCGGCCCGGAAGCTTTATTCTGCTCCGGGGGAACCAGAAAGCGCTTTTCGGGCCCGGCTTGCTCTCGCGATGCGGGAAGAACGCGATGCAGCCCTCGCGAAAATTCAAGGTAAGTACGCCACCAAAATTGCTGCGCTGCAGGATAAGGCTCGGCGTGCGGAGCAGGTTGTGAACCGCGAACGTGAGCAGGCCCGAGCCCAGCAAATGAACGCCGCCTTGAGCGTTGGCGCAGATCTGCTGGGTGCTTTCTTCGGGCGACGCAAAATGGTAACGGCAGCCGGGTCAGCAATGCGCGGAGTGGGTCGGGCAGCACGCGGGAGCGGCGACGCGTCCCGAGCAGAGGAGAA
>DASQEG010000420.1:0-15274 GCA_035633775.1 Bryobacteraceae bacterium | reverse complement strand
GAAGGTGAAGAACCTGGACGATCTGGTCGCCGATCGGGCGAAGACGTATCCGCTGGTCATCACGCACCACGGCGGCGACGCGTGGTATCGCAACATTCGAGTTCGCGAGCTGAAATAGGCCCAGCTGCGCACGGCAGCACGGAAGGGCTGCCGGCACATGAAACGCCCCGTACACAATTCAGGGGGCGGGCTTCTCCGTGCTGGTACGCTCAATTGCAGGGGGCGTTTATGAGTCGTTTTGGCTGGACTTTGGTGATCCTTCTCGCTTGCGTCGCGTCGGTCCGAGCGCAGGTGACCACGCAAACAATCATCGGCACGGTTGCCGACCGGTCGGGCGCTAATGTGCCCGGCGCGAAAGTGACCGTTACGCAGATTGAAACAAACGTTAGTCGCGAAGCGACCTCGGACGAAAGCGGGCAGTACGCGGTGCGGCTCCTGCCGACAGGCACGTATCGGGTAGAGATTGCAGCGCCCAACTTCAAGAAGTTCGTGCAGGAGGGCGTCACGCTGGAGGTGTCGCGCGCTGCTCGCGTTGACGCCACGCTCGAAGTCGGTGCGGTTACCGAATCGGTGTCCGTCACCGCAGATGCGCCGCTCGTCAACACGACCGATGCCACGCTTGGCAGGACCGTTGAAAACACGGAAATCGTGAACCTGCCGCTCGTGAACCGGGACGTGTACCAGCTGCTGAATCTTACGCCCGGAGTTGAATCATCGGAAGGCGGCAATGCTTTTGGCTACACCGAGCAGCGAACGATGATCAACGGCGGGTCGTATGGCGGCTCCGGAGAGGTGAACTATTACCTGGACGGTGGGAACAACACCACCGGGCTCCGCGGAACTGGCAACGCAACGCCCAATCCTGATGCGGTCCAGGAGTTCCGGGTCATTACCAACAGCTATGGCGCCGAGTTCGGACGTTTCGCCGGCGGGGTCATCGACGTCGTCACGAAATCCGGCAGCAACGAATTCCATGGGTCTCTCTTCGAGTTTCTCCGGAACGACAAGCTGAACGCGAAGCCATGGCTCGCCTCAACGCGCCCTCCGCTGCGACGAAACCAGTTCGGCGGCACGTTCGGCGGTCCAATCGTCCGGGACCGAACGTTCTTCTTTGGAACCTATTCGGGGCTTCGGCAGCGGCGGCAGCAGTTCCGCAACACCGCGATCGTTCCAACCGCAGCGGAGCGGCGGGGGGACTTCTCCACGTCAGTGCGTCCGCCCGTCGATCCGCTGACCCGGCAGCCATTTCCGAACGGGATCATACCGATCGAACGGTTTGACCCGACCGCTCGACGCATTCTCGATCAACATATTCCAATTGCGAACACACCCGGCGGTTTTTTCGAGATCACGCAATCCGAGCCGCTGGATACGGACGAGTATCAGGGCAAGGTCGACCATCACGTCGGGCAGTCGCATCAGTTTACGGGCAGCTACTATCGCACGCAGGGGGAAACCACTGAATCACTGGCCGGTAATCTGCCGTGGTCGCAAAGGCAGTTCAAGTGGACGCAGCAGAATTTCAATGCCGCCCATACGATGATCGTGAGCCCGGCGACCATAAACCAGTTCCGCCTCACCTACGTGCGCAACTTCGGCGGGCGCACGAATATCCCCGAGTTGTCCCTTGCTGACTTCGGATCGAACTACCGCATCCAGGGCACGCCTTCGCTGCCGCAGTTGAACGTCAGCGGCTACTTCAACCTTAGCCAGGCAATCGCCGGCCCAACGGCGGGAAGCAACTTCTACGGGCTTCGGGAAATGCTCAGCATTACTGCCGGCAAGCACAACTTAAAAATCGGGGCGGACGCCAACCTTGAGAAGTTCATCCACGACACGACGCTAAACAATTACGGCGTGTTCAGCTTTGACGGAACGATCACCGGCAATGCACTGTCCGACTTCATGCTCGGGCTGCCCCGCACGATGAATCAGGACGTGCCGATCACCAAGATTGACAACAGCTGGTACTTCGGGGGGTTCGTTCAGGACGATATTCGTCTGACGCCGCACTTTACGCTCAACCTCGGCGTTCGATACGACCTCCAATTGCCTATCACCGATCCACTGAACAGGAAAAGCACGTTCGTGGCTGGCCGGCAGTCACAGCTAGTGCCCACGGCACCGCTCGGACTGCTCTTCGCCGGGGATCCCGGTGTTGGCCGCGGCATAGTGCCGGCGGACAGAAACAATATCGCTCCGCGCGTCGCGTTCGCGTGGGATCCCTTCAAGACGGGCCGGACCTCGATTCGAGGCGGCGCTGGCATCTTCTATGGCAACATCTCGGGCAATGAGTGGAACACTACAGCCGACAATCAGCCCTTCACGGTGCGGCAGAGGTTCAACGACGTTCGATCTCTGACCGACCCATACGGCAACCTGCCCGGGGGCCAAGCGCCATTCCCTTACGACTTCACGCCCGCGGCTCCGAGATTCATATCTCCTGCCTCGGTCTCGGGACCGAGCCTCGATTTTCAGTGGCCGTATACGTACCAGTTCAATTTCTCGGTTCAGCGTCAAGTCTTTAGTGACCTCAGCGTCGAAACCGCTTACGTCTCATCGCTCGGCCGGCATCTGCCTTTCACGCGTGACCTGAACTACCCGATTTTCGGAGCAGGCGCAACTGCCGCCAATGTCGACCTCCGCCGTCCGTACCTGCCCGGGACTCTTGCCATGATCGGCAGCCTCGAGTCGAGTATGACTACGTCGTATCACGGGCTGCAGATCAGCGTGGACAAGCGGTACTCGCGGTCGTTCCTGCTGAAGGGCTACTACACGTTCAGCAAGAGCCTCGAAGGCGCCCGCATGCAAAACGACACGACAAATGGCGGCGCGCAGAACATGAATAATCTCCGGGCGGAGAAGGGCCGCACGGATAACGATCGGCGGCACAACATGGTGCTTTCAGCCGTGTGGCAGATCGGCTACTTCCGGAACACGCCGGGTTTGAAGTACATCCTGAATGACTGGACAGTATCGAGTATCCTCACGCTGCGAAGCGGTCTTCCATATACCGTGTCGTCCGGCACGGACAGGAACCTCGACGGCATGAACAACGATCGGGCCAATCTTATAGGGGAACCGCGCCTCGATCCGAATCGCCCGCGTCCTGAGGCTTCGGCCCGCTGGTTCGATCCGGCCGCGTTTGTTCCGGCACCGCTCGGTCAGGACGGCAATTCGGGACGCAACATCCTTGACGGTCCCGGAATGCGCAACATCGATCTTGCCGTATTCCGCGATTTCCGGATTCAGGAGTCGCTAAGGCTGCAGTTCCGTGCTGAGATGACGAATGCGTTCAACCTGGTCAACCTGTTGAATCCGAATGCTGCGCTTAACTCGCCGGCTGTGGGCACGATACGGAACGCACGAGGTATGCGCGAGACTCAACTCGGGCTGCGCCTGACATTCTGAGCTGGAACCTAACCACATCGGATGGCTCCGTCATGCTGAAGCGCTTTGTCGTGGCAGTCACACTTGCCGGATGCGTGTGGGCCGCCGATGAGTCCCGGCCGGGGCTGTTTTTGCGCGAGGACTTCAAAGAAACGCCGGCAGCGACTCCCATAACACAGGACCACGTCGCGAACCCGGAACTGGTCCTTTCAGTACACGGCCCCGGGAAATCGGGCGTCAAGAAGAGTCATCATGACAAGCCGGCCGACGATCCGTATTACGTGTGGTCCGGTACCGCCACTGGCAACTGGGCTGTTTCCGTTCGTCATCGCAAACTTGCTGCCGATCTGAGTGGACTGGCCAAAATCCGGTGGCGGACCAAACAGGCTGGATTCCGGCAGCTTCGACTGCTCGTGAAGACGGCCGATGGCAGATGGCTGGTGAGTGACTTTGCCACGGGTCCATCCAACGACTGGCACGAGGCCGAGATTCCGGTCTCGAACATTCGCTGGCGCGCACTGGATCCGCAAAACATCGTCGAAAAACGATGGGTGGACAACCCTGATCTCACGCGCGTCGATGAGGTCGGCTTCACGGACCTGATGACGGGCGGCGGCTCCGATGCATGCTCGCGCATCGATTGGATCGAAGTCTGGGCGAAGCCTGTGCCGCGAACGCCTCGTTAGTTTGACATTCCTTCGACCAAAAAAGAACGCCGCAGGCCTGAGTAAGCCTGCGGCGTTCTTCGAGCCTGGAAAGGGGACTGCCTAGAACTGTGCTCGCAGGCCGAAGCGCAGCGTTCGCTGATCATCCATAGCGGAAGTAATCCGCATGAAGTCCGCGGCAGCCTGATTCGACGAAGGATTGTTGAAGTGGGGCGTGTTGCTCACGTTGAACGCTTCGGCCCGGAACTGCAGGCCGACTCGCTCGGTGATCGCAAACGTGCGAAACAGGCTGAGATCAAGATTGACCATTCCCGGGCCCCGCAAGCTGTTACGGCCGCTTGTCCCATAGCGCGCTGCCGTTACCGGTGCGAACGCGGTGCGATCGTAGAACTCTTCCGGCCTCCCGATCTTAACGACGTCGAGCTTAACCTGGTCTGCCGTTTGAGTATTTCCCGGGGCGTTGAGCCCGCCTGCATCGGCGGTGACGGTGAACGGCCGACCGGATGTTGCGGAGAACACGCCATTCGTCTGCCAGTTTCCGAGTACAGCCGACAGTGGACCGGAGGTCAGATGCTTGCGGCCGGATCCAAACGGGAGGTTGTACACGAATCCGACCTGCAGATTGTGTGGTGTGTCATAACCCGCGAGTGCTCTGTTTCTCCCCAGGTTCTCCACGTCGTTAAAGAGCAATGCCTGCCAGCCATCGTCGTCCGCCATGTTGATCGCTTTCGACCACGTGTAGGCAGCCTTCAGCAGCAGGCCAGAGCTGACACTGCGGTTCAGCGCTACCTGTAGGCCGCTGTAGTTGGCGTTGGCCATGCCGTTCCAGTACCACGTCGTTGCCGTACGACCGAATCGTGCGTAGAAGGGGCGACCGGTGTTCCCACGGCCTGGCGATGCTGCGTTGACGTCCCAGTCCACGAAGCTGCGCACCGTGTTCGTCCCGACATACCCGACAGCGAGGAGCAACGCTGCCGGCAGCTTTCGTTCGATGAAGAAGTTCCAACTCTGGACATAACCGCGGGTTACCGTGTCACCGGAGATGGTTCGCATCTGTGCGGTGGGCGGGAGCGGGACGGCCGGTTGGCTCAGATCAGGACCCGAGAAGGCCGGGATTCCGGCCTCTGTTGTGCCAAACGGAACGTATGTGTTGGGGCCGACGAACTCCTGGGCGACGGTCAGCGGATAAAAGCCGCGCAACGGTCGCGTGAAGGGCATGGGATTGTATGTCAATCCATAGCCGCTTCGAATGACAGTATTGTCGCCGATCCGATAAGCCAGACCGAGGCGGGGTGCAAACATTCGCTTGCTCGTGCTGATACCCAGGTCTTTGGGATTGTCACCACGTCCGCCCAGCAGGACCATGTTCGTTTCCTGATCCCACTGTTCGATGCCGCCGAACCCCGACCGGGTCATCATCGGATACAACTCGTACCGGAGGCCGAGGTTGAGAGTCAGGTTGCGCGATACCTGCCAGCGGTCTCTGAAGTAGAAGCCAAGCTGATACGCAAATCCGGTCATCTTCGACCATTGGAGAGACTTGCTGACCGAGTAGGGGAGACCTAACAGGAATGCCGCCTGCGCATTGTATTGGGTGGTAGGAACGCCTACGGTCCCGGTTGTGGTTTGGTTGAAGGTGAAACGACCTCTGGGACCCGCTCCAAGTTCGGGCTGCCAGTGATTCAGCCAGTGACGAACGCCGTCAAAACCAAAGCGAATGTCATGATCGCCCTTCGACCAGCCGAAGTTCTGAGTCATTGTGTACGTGGTATCGCTGTAAAAATACGGGTTCCACGTTTCGGCCAATCCTAGATCCGAGTAGCCGCTGACCTGGAAATTGGGAAAACCGCCTTCACGGTCGCTGGCGCCGTTGGTTCCCGGAATGTTGAGGAGGTCCAGGCCAACGTTAGTCCCGAGGTCCGGGGGAACGGAGTTCGACCCTGTGCGCGTCCACCCGATGGTCATATCCCATAAGAAGGTCGGCGTGAATGTCCACGTCTGTCCAATCGTGGCGATCTGTGCCAGAACGTTGGCATCGCCTACACCCGAATCGCAGCTGCAGGGTCCACCGGCGGCACCAAGGCCATAGCTGCCGGTAACCAGCGCGTCCATCGCTCCGTATTTGACAAACCAGGTATTGGAGTCCGTGCGGTTCCAGTTCACCTTGATGTCGTAGTTGTCGCGCGTAAGGTTCTGACCACCCGATGTGAAGAAGTTGGCTGTAACGCCGGGCTGGTTAGGGAGAGGAAGCAGGTCATAAAGCTGACGGGCGACACGACTCTGTCTCGCCAGCGGGATGATGTTTCCCGGGAACGGCTCACGATTGCGGCCACTCGCGTCGCCGGTGAGAGGATCGTAGATCGTGGTGTTGTACGCGCTGAAGTTGCCGGCGCGCTGATCGGCTGTGGGCACCGTCAGTAGCCTGCTGCGGTTCACGCGCTCTCGAGTGCCTTCCCACCCTCCGAAGTAAAAGAGCTTGTTCTTCACTGCCGGCCCTCCGACGGTGAATCCTCCGATGCTGACCAGGCTCTTGGGAGTCTTCGGGTCCTTGAAGAAGAAGTTTTTGGCGCCCCAAAGGCTGTTCTGATGGAAGGCGAATAGGCTGCCATGCAGATCGTTGGTCCCAGACTTGGAAACCACAGTTATGGCTGCTCCCCCCGCCATTCCCTGCTCGGCGTCGAAGTTGTTCGTCGAGATATTCACAGTTTCGACAGTTTCTGCAGGAGCGACGTAGGCTGTGTGATGGGGCAGCCACACATGGACGTTGACTGCGCCGTCCAAACGTGTGACGTTGTTGTTCCGATTTACCCCGTTCACATTCGTTGTCAGCGATCGGCCGGGCGTCGAGCCGGCAGAGTTCTGATACCGACCCGGAGTCGCGCCGGGCACGAGATTGACCAGCGACTGATAGTTCCTGTATCTGGGAAGCGGCATATTCACCACCTCCCTGGCACCGATTTCCACGTGTACGTCGGCTGTTTCGGTCTGCAACTGGCCGGCAGCCGCCTCCACCGTGATCTGCTCCGCAACGTCGCCGACGCGCAGACTCACATCCACGCGACTCGCAGTATTGATGCTGATCGCCACGCCGCGTTGTGAGTGCGCCTGAAACCCAGCGGCACTGACTACCAGGTCCCACGGACCCGCGATGACGTTCTGAAAGGAGTACCGGCCTTCAGAATCGGTAGCGGTTTCCCTCATCTGAGCTGTATTGCGGTTTGTGATCACGACCTTCGCACCGGCGACGACAGCTCCGGTGGGATCGGTTACCTCACCGACCATAGAGCCGTACAGAACCTGCGCGTGTGCCGCTGGCGAGCAAACAAAGGCCGCAGCGGTAAGAGCCAGAACAGCGATGCTCCGCATCAGAAGACCTCCTGAACCTTGGGATTCACCGAGCGAAATACCGCTCGGAACGAGACGGGGGTTATTGGGAATTATGACACGCCTCATTCGGGGGCGTAACAAGCCGCTCACATGTCCGGCTGGCGGCGGGGCGTGTTGCCGTGCCCGCCCGCGCTCGTGACTGAGAAGGCGGATGATCGTCCGTTGTGATTGCGGTGCTGTAGGATGACCGTTTATGAACCGCCGATCGTTTCTTGCTGCCGGTCTTGGTGCAGCCCCGTTCAGTTCGTCGCTCGTCGCGGCCCTTCCGAAAGCTAAGATCACCCGGGTCCGTTATTACAAGACGCCGACGGACGCCGCAGGGCGGCCGAATACCCGACAGCCGCTGTTCAACCAAAGTACGAATGTCGTAGTCGTCGAAACGGACGCCGGTCTGACAGGCGTCGGCGAAGGTGGGGCTGAGAACACTATGGAGCAATGCGCAAGCATGCTCATCGGCGAGGATCCATTCCGCACCGATCACCACTGGCAGATGATGTACCGCGGTTACTTCTACCCTGCAGGACGGGAGAAGGCTCATGCGCTGGGCGCGCTGGACGTGGCGCTCTGGGACCTTAAAGGCAAGGCACTCGGCATTCCCGTTTACCAGTTACTCGGCGGAAGGTCGCGCGAGTATGTGGAATGCTACTCGACGGGGTTCCCGGTAAAAGGGACGCCCAAAGAGGTCGCCCGAGCGTGTGTCGAGGCCGGGTACCGGGCGTATCGCATCTCTCCGGGCGGTCGCGACGGGGTCTTCGACCGATTTGAGGCGGTCAAGCGAACGTTCGAGCTGTGCCAGCAGGTTCGTGAAGGAGTGGGCAGTGACGGGTCATGGGCAATCGACTTCCACACGAACTTCGATATGCCCGACGCGATCACGCTTGCGAACCTGATCGAGCCACTGCGCCCGTACTTCGTTGAGGATCTGGTGAGGAGCGAGAACCCCGGCGTTTACCGGCAAGTTCGTGGACAGGTAAAGGTGCCGATCGCAGTGGGCGAGCAGTTCGGGCCGAAGTGGGACTGGAACGAACTTATCGAGAACAGGCTCACGGATTACGCCCGCGCAACGATTCCCAACGTCGGCGGCATAACCGAGTTCATGAAGATTGCCGGAATTTGCGAGACCCACTACGTCGGGATTATTCCACACTTTACGGGACCGATCTCCGAGGCGGCCATGGTGCATTGTTCGGCCGCGTTTTCCGGTCCGGTGCTGATGGAGATGGTGATGGGCGGAACTCGGGAGTGGCCGTATCTGCGGCAGTCATACGACCTGAAGAACGGAAAACTTTGGCCGAATGAACGGCCCGGGCTGGGTGTGGATGTTGACGTCAGCAAGCTGCAGCTTGTCGGTGACTATCGAGAGAAGTATAGTGCGATCCCGATGCTGCGGCGGCCCGAGGGTTCTTACACGAACTGGTAGGTCGCTGCATGCCCACGCTTCGACAGTTCGAAAAGCGGAAGGAGAAACGCACACCGTGTTCCTCCTTCTGTGCTGTCAACGCATGACGCTCAGAGCTTCACTGAGGATGGATTCCAGATCGCCGAATCGCTGCTTGTAGTCCTGGAAGCTTAGCTCAATGACCATCTGCGCGTCTTCCCTGCCATACGTGTGCGTGATGCGACAGCTCGAGTGGGCCTCCCCAGGAGCCTGTTTGTAAGTGAGGAAGTAGTGCCGCAGCCGATCGAGCACCGACTCGGATATCTCGGTGATATCTGTGACGTTGCCATAAGTCGCGTCGTCCTTCAACACCGCGATGACCTTGTCATCAACTTCGTCCCCGTCCAGCATGCGGAAGCCGCCGATGGGAATACATTCGACGACCAGGTTCCCGTGCTCGATGCGCCGGTCTGTGAGGACGCAAACGTCAACCGGGTCGCCGTCACCCTCGAGTGCAAACCCGGTCTTCTCCGCCGAGAAAGCGGCTACTGCCTCACCGCAGTAGGTTTGAGGGATGAACCCATACAGCGCCGGGCAGACGTTCGAGTACTTCTGCGGCCGATCTACCCTGAGGTACCCGGAGACCTTGTCGATCTCGTACTTGACCGTGTCGGAAGGGACCACCTCGATGAAAGCCTGAACCACATGAGGCGCCAGGTCACCGGGTGAGATTCCGTGCCACGGGTGAGGCTTGTAGAGGACACTCAGCAGTGTCCAGAGCGGTTGATGCGGTTCCCTCATCCGTTCCTTTCGCTTCGGCTCGAACTTCGTTCGGCGCTGCGCAGGGTCCTGCTGCGGCCGAAGGAGTTTCCCGGGCCGCAGCTTTGCACAGCGCGTATCAGTCTGATCAATTGAAGGCTGTTCACCTGGCCTTCGCTCTTATACGAAACCTCGTCCATAACTTCATGCATGATCTGAAGTCCCATCCCGCCCTCCGGCAGGGACGTCTCGTCATTAGGATCGAATTCAAACACGCCCGAACCGTGGGCCAGGCGGTTCTGAGCCTCCGGCTGCATGGCCAGCCCGGTGTCCGCGATCTCCAGTACCAGCCGGCCGTCACGCACGGCCAGCGTTACCGAGACTTCGTTACCGCTCTCGTTGTTGTAGGCGTGCCGAATCGAGTTGGTGACCGCCTCGACAGCACACAATTCGACCTGATATGACTCGACCGGGTCCATCCGGAGGTGCTCACAGATCTTGTTTACTGCCAGACCGATAAGAACTACGTCTCTAAGATCGCTGTTAATTGTCAGCCGAATGCGACTCACATCGTACTCCGCGCCCAGATGCAAGTGCAGCGATGGCTTCTTCTGCGGTGCCGAACATTCGGAACACCTTGTCCATCCGTGTCAGCTTGAACATACTGACGACTGTGCCGCCCGTGCCGCAGAGAACCAGATCTCCATCCCTGCCCATGGTCTTCAGCGTCGATACGAGCGCGCCGAGACCGCTGGAATCGATGAAGTTAACTGCCTGGAGATCCAGCACAATGGCGCGATTGCCGTTGCTGATGTAGTCGACGAGCTGGTGCTTGAATCGAGGTGCAACCTCTGCAACGATTCGGCTTTCCATTACCTTCGCGACGAGCACGTCGCCTACGTTCGTCTGTTCGAAACGCATTTCACCTCTCCTGTTCGAAAATTGCGCCAGCATACTGCCGGCTTATTATTAGTTACGCGACGCAAGCTGCCAATGATCGCAGTTCCATCTCTTCGTCCGAGAACGCCTGAGACTTACGAGCATCATCTACAACCCACCCGATCCGGGCTTCCTCAACATCGAGGTATGTGCCGTCCGGGTTAATACAGTTTGGGCCAAATATCAGAACTCGGTTCAGACGAGCGACGGAAGTCACCCGGGTGTAGTTGCCGAGTATGCATTCCCGGACGACAGCTCCGGGCTCGATCACGCATCCGGATCCGATGACCGTTGGACCCTCGATGACTGCTCCCGCTCCGATGTGGGTGCTGCTGCCGATGACTACCGGGCCTCGAATGGTGACGCTGCTCGGATCCCAGCCCACATTGATCCCCACCCGCACTCCGGGAAGCACCTCCCGGCCCGGCAGACGGTATCCCGGGATTCCGCTCTCCATAGCCAGCCTTGTCGCATCCCAGTAATCCGGCACGGACCCGATGTCGACCCAGTCGAACGGAAGATTGACGCCGTACATCGGTGCGCCCGCTGCCACAAGGGCAGGGAAGAGCTCAGAACCGATGTCGAACGGAACTCCCGAAGGGATGTAGTCGAAGACCGACGGCTCAAACAAGTAAATGCCAGTGTTGATGGTCGTCGAGACGGCATCCTCCACCTTCGGCTTTTCCTGGAACCTTGTGATCCTGCCATCCGGATCTGTAGCCACGACACCGTATCGGAAGACTTCGTCGCGCGGGACATCCCGGAGTATGATCGTGGCAATCGCACCGCGCTTGCGATGGAATCGAACCGCCTCACGAAGATCCACGTTCACCAGCGCGTCTCCACAGAGCACGAGAAACGTGTCATCGAAGAAGCCGGAGAACTCCTGAATCTTCTTCATGCCGCCCGCCGACCCTACGGCCTGGCCTTCGATCCGGCCGGACTTGAGGAGGCCTTCGAAGGAGTAGCCCATCTCGACACCGAAGTTGAATCCGTCACCGAAGTATTCCTCGATCTGAGAAGCGAGGTGGCTCGTGTTCACCATGATCTGATCGAAGCCACTGTCACGCAGGTGCTCGACTATGCTCTGCATGATCGGCTTCCCAATCAACGGGATCATCGGCTTGGGCAATAAGTTCGTAATCGGCCGGACACGCGTGCCCTTTCCTGCCGCCAGCACCATTGCTTTCATTGCATCTCCTGTCCAGTTAGTTCAACGGCCAGCATCGAAACGTCATCAGTGAAGTTTGCGGAGCCGTGCCAGTGTTCGAGTCGGCGTTCAAGCCCGTTCAGCATAGAGTCGAGTGGCTGGCGCGCTGCCCCCGCCAAAAACTCGATGAGACGGCCGTCGCCGAACTCTTCGTCGCGGACGTTCGTGCACTCCGTAATGCCATCGGAGCAAAGAACAAGACGGTCGCCGGGCGAGAATGGAACCTCAACCGACTCGATCTGAATTTCGGGCCACAGACCCACGGGCATTCCTCCCGTGGTCAGAGTTCTAACCTGTCCGCCCGAATGGATGAGAACCGGATTCGGGTTCCCTGCCTGAGCCAGGCGCAGCAGCGATGTATCCATGTCGAGCAGGCCGTAAGACATCGAGAAGTGTCTGTCGCCTGCGGCCTGGAACCGGGAGTTCAGGTCCTCTATGACTTCCGTCGGGGTGGCAACCGCGAACGTATCTGACGCGGACTCGTACTTCCGCAGCGGCCCTCCGTGGGCCGCGTCTGGTGTCAGCATCATGCTCAACGCAACCGAGCACAACGCGGCCGGTACGCCATGACCAGCAACATCCAGCAGATAAAACCCAACGTGCCGGTCGTCCAGAGCGAAGAAGTTGAAGATGTCTCCAGCCACATAGCTGGAAGGCCGAAAACGCCAGTTGCAGCTCACCCCATGGGCATGGACAGAACGCGACGGCAGGAGGTTCTCCTGGATCCAGGCAGCCGCCCGGATGTCCGCCTCAATCTGCTCGTATGCCCGCTGGAGACGGCTGTTGGTCGTGACCAACTGCCGGTTCCTTTCAGCAAGACCCTGCTCGAGGCTTACGATCCTCTCTGCTGCACGAATCCGGACCCGCAACTCTTCGGCCGATACGGGCTTGACCACGAAGTCGTCAGCGCCAGCATCCATCGCTTCGATCAGATCAGCCTTCTGCGATCTGGTCGTACACAGCATGATGTACACATACTGCTCGGAGGGGTTCGCCCGAATCAACTTTCACAGGTCGATACCGGACAGGCCCGGCATGATCCTGTCGCTCACCACGACGGTAAAGCGCTGCTTCTGCATCGCCCGGAGGGCGGCCATCGCATTTGAAGCTTCAACAACATCGTGACCGAGCTTCCGAAGAAGTGTTGCCGTAATCGTGCGATCGACGAGGTCGTCATCCACAACCAGAATCTTCATAGGGCCGAACTCACGTTCATACAGGCTGCACCGGGGCAACGCCCCAGATCTCGGATGCGTACTCGTTGATAGTCCGATCGCTCGAGAATCTGCTTACGCGCGCAACGTTGCGGATTGCTTTCCGGCTCCAGTCGCTGCGATCGCCAAACGCTTGCGACACTTGCTCCTGCGAGTCAAGGTACGAAGGCAGGTCCGCAAGGTGCAGGTAGTGGTCGCCATCGTCGAGCAGCAGTCGGCGGATAGGATCGAAGATCCCTGGCTCGTTCTGGCAGAACCGCGGAAGGCTGTCGACGATTCGCTTGAGACGTGGGTTCCCCTCGTAGCAATCGCGGGAGTTATATCCGGCGGCACGGAGGTCGCGGACCTCATGTGTTTGCAGGCCGAAGATGAAGATGTTCTCCGGTCCGACAGCGTCAAGGATCTCGATGTTTGCGCCATCGAGGGTGCCAATCGTCAGCGCTCCATTGAGCGCGAGCTTCATATTGCCAGTGCCGGATGCTTCCGTACCGGCCGTCGAGATTTGCTCGCTCAGGTCAGCGCCAGGGATGATGATCTCGGCAAGTGAGACCTTGTAATCCGGAATCAGGACAACCTTCAGGAGGTCGCGCGTCCGGAGGTCAGCGTTGATTACCTGACCAACGTTGTTGATCAGCTTAATGATCAGCTTCGCTGCGAAGTATCCGGGTGCAGCCTTGCCGCCAAAGATGTGCACGCGCGGGGCTGAAAGGGTTTGATTGTCGTCCGCAATTCGCAGATATTCATCGATGATTCCGAGGACATGCAGCAGCTGACGCTTGTACTCGTGCATACGTTTGATCTGCACGTCGAACAGCGCATGTGTGTCGATGCGAATCCCGGTGCGCTCGAGGATCCTGGCCGCGAGCCGCTCCTTGTTCCGGTGCTTCACGCTGAGGAAGGAACGTTGTGAAGCGGGGTCGTCGGCGTAAGCGTCAAGCGCGGCGAGCTGATTGAGATCGTTGCGCCATCCGCCGCCGATATGGTCGGAGATCCAGTTGCAGAGGCCCGGGTTTGCATGCATCAGCCAGCGCCTGGGCGTGATGCCATTCGTCTTGTTGGTGAACTTGCCCGGATAGAACTCGTGGAAGTCAGGAACCAGGTCCGACTTGACCAGCTCAGAATGGATAGCGGCAACGCCGTTGACGGTGTGGCTGCCCACAATCGCCAGATTGGCCATTCGGACCTTCGGGGAGGGACCTTCCTCGATCAGCGACATGCGGCTGAGGCGGTCGGTCTGTCCCGGCCAGCGGCTCTCAACCTGCTGCAGGAATCGGTGATTGATCTCATAGATGATCTGCAGATGGCGCGGAAGAACCTTGCCAACAAGTGCGACCGGCCAGCGCTCGAGCGCCTCAGGCATCAGCGTGTGATTGGTGTAGCTGCAGGTAGCCTGTGTGATCTCCCACGCTTCGTCCCAACCAAGGCTGTACTCGTCCACCAGCATTCGCATCAGCTCTGCAACCGTCAGCGCAGGATGCGTATCGTTCATCTGAATCGCCGCACCGGAGGCAAGCCCGCGTACGTCGGAGTTACTTAACAGGAAGCGGCGGAAGATGTCTCTTACCGCTGATGCGACGAGGAAATACTCCTGAACGAGTCTGAGTTCCTGGCCTGCCGCCACCGCATCTGACGGGTACAACACTTTGGACACAGTCTCGGACTGCATCTTGCGTTCGACAGCGCGCAGGTAATCGCCGGTGTTGAAGATGCCGATGTCGAATTCGTCGGACGCTCGGGCGGAGAACAGCCTGAGGAAGTTGACGGTCCCGCCGCCATGCCCGACGACGGGTACGTCGTGCGGAACGCTGACCAGCACCTGCCAGTCGAGCCACATTGGGTTATAGTTACCGAACCGGTCTCGTTCGTGCTCGACGCGTCCGTACACAGGAATGATCAGCGCATGATCCAGCCGTTCAATGAGCCACGGCGACTTGGCGCTCGCCCAGTAATCCGGGTGTTCTTTCTGCCTGCCGTCTTCGAAGTCCTGACGGAAAAGCCCGAACTCGTAGTTGATGCCATAGCCGAAGCCCGGCATGTGCAGGCTGGCCAGTGAATCGAGGAAGCAGGCAGCCAGACGGCCCAGCCCTCCGTTTCCAAGTGCCGCATCGGGTTCGGCCTCGAGGATGTCCGCGAACTGAAGGCCAAGGCTGGCGAACGCCTCATCCATTGGCTGGTATAGGCCCAGGTTATGGAGGTTGTTGGAAAGTGAACGCCCCAGCAGGAACTCCATCGACACGTAGTACACGGACTTGGCACCTGCCGCGCGCTGCCGGTCTGCGGTTGCCAGAAGCCCGTTCGCGAGGAGCGGGCGCAATGCGGCGGCAGCAGCGCG
>DASQEG010000419.1:0-7822 GCA_035633775.1 Bryobacteraceae bacterium | reverse complement strand
TCGAGTCTCATCCGAGATTGGACTTCAGGCGATTTACGACAGCTATCTGAAAGCCGGCATGGCGCTCTACGAGCAGAACAGAAGCAGGAACCTGGCTGAGCAGATGTTTGAAGTGGCGGAGCAAAGTCGGACGACTGTGTTTGAGCAGTCGCTGCTCCATTCCGCAGAACTGCCGGCAGAGTACTGGGAGACTTTAGGCCGATACCGAAAGCTGCTCGCTCGTTCCTTGTCATCGGATGACGATCAACTGGCGTCGGAAACGGCTAGTTTGCGGGTGCGGCTTGCAGAAATTGAGGCTTCCTTCGGATTCGAGAGCAACACTGCAGAAAATTCTCACCAGATTAATGAGAGAACTCCCGCCGAACCTGCACTACGAAGATTACAGGGAAACCTTAAGGAGCAGGAAGCTTTCCTAAGCTTTCATACGGGAGCGGAGGCAACATACCTGTGGGCCGTCACGCGTGAAACGTTTGAGGTTCACAAGCTCCCCGCACGAAAGCTCCTGGCTGGTGCTGTGTCGGAGTTCCGCGACGCTGTGAGGTTCAGGAACCGGCGGGCAAGGGCACTGGGGGATCGCGTGAGAAACCTGCTGCTGAGCGGATTGAGCGCTCCTGTGCAATCGCGCAGGCACTGGATCCTCTCGCTGGACGGGCCGCTGTTCGAGCTGCCGTTTGCTGCCATTCCGGTTCAGGCAGGCTGGCTCGGACAACAGCATACGTTGCGTCTGGTGCCGGGCTCGCTTACGACTCACGGACCGGAGGTGCCTGCAAGTACGCAGTTTGCAGGTTGGGGAGATCCGCTGTATAACCGCGCCGATCTCCGGTGGAAACAGCCTCCTGCTGCCGTGGATGTTGAACTCGAAAGGCTGCCGGGAAGCGGGCGCGAGTTGCGCGAGTGCAGCAGAGCCTGGACTCAGGATGCAACGCCGTTGATCCGTACCGGAGCAGAAGTACGGCGCGAGGATTTGCTGAACAGCCTGAAGGCCAACCCCGCCGTTGTTCATCTTGCGATGCACGTTGTGCCGCATCCGCGACGCGCGGATCAGTTGCTGATCGCGCTTGGTGCGTTGCCAACGGGTGAAGCACAGTTCCTGAGCGCTGCCGAGGTCGCCGCGCAGCGGGCGCGTGTGGGGCTGGTGACATTGAGTGGTTGCGGCTCCGGAAACGGACAGTCCGTAGCTGGGGTTGGTTTGTTCGGATTGATTCGCGCATGGTTAACGGGCGGCGCTCGGGCGGTGGTCGCAACACACTGGCCGATAACGGATGACAGCGGGTTTCTTCTTGCCTCGATGTACAGGGAACTCGCCACTGCCGAACGTCTGACGTCGGCCTCGGTCGCCGAGGCGCTGCAAACCGCGCAGGGTTCGATGATCGCAGCTGGAGGATGGAAGGCAGATCCCGGTTACTGGTCTGCTTTTGCAGTCACTGGGAAGGAGTGAGCTGAAATGCTGGCTTCATGTGTCAATAAGGTTGGTGTCATGCCGCAAAACGGAGATCCGGCAGGCAATTCCGGAAACGTCGACTGGTCAGAACTCGTAGACCGCGTTCGTCAGGGCGATGAAAGTGGGATGGAAGAACTGTACGCCCTGTTCAGGGGCGGCATCCGGTTCTACTTTTACCGGCGGATGGGTGCTCAGGACCTTGAAGATAAGATCCACGACACCTTTCTCATCGTCGTGCAGGCGATCCGCCGCGGTGAGTTGCGGGATCCTGAGCGGCTGATGGGCTTCGTGCGCACAGTTACGCGCCGGCAGGTTGCGTCCTACATAGAGGACGTGGTGCAGACGCGTCGCGACGAAGTATCGCTCGAGCCCAGCAGCCCGCTTCCCGATAGCACCAGCAGCCCGGAAGATGCTGCAATCAAAGCGGAACGTGCTGAAATCATGGAAGGCACGCTTCGCAATTTAACCGCTCGCGATCGTGAGATCCTGACCCGCTTCTATATCAAAGAGCAGGATCAGAATCAGATCTGCCGGGAGATGGAACTGACAGAGACACAGTTTCGCTTGTTGAAGTCACGTGCGAAGGGCCGGTTCGGGGAACTCGGAAAGCGCCGCATGGCCTCAAAGGGCTCGTCCAATTTCCTCGTGAGAACTTTTTCAGCGTTCCGGCACTAGCTACGTAAGAATTGTCTGGGGGTGCGCCCCACAGACGAGTAGCGAGGAAAGGATGATGAACACCTTGCGGCCAGACACTCACCTCTCAGAAGCGCAGATTGAAGATTTTGCTTTCGGACGTCTGCGGCGAGAAAGTGCGCCAATAGTCGTTGAACACCTTATGGTGTGCGACGAGTGCAATGAGCGGCTTGAAGCAGAACAATCGTTTCGGGAGGACCTGCGTGAAGCGGTCGCGCGTTCGCAGGCGTCCTCGGACGTGCAGGTTCGGGCGAAGAACTCCCGGAAGTGGCTGAGCTGGATCTCGGCGCCAAGTCCGGCGTGGGCAGCGGCAGCAGCCTGCGCGGTGCTTCTGCTTTTCGTTCCGATTCTACGGCAGGGCGGCGGCGCTCCGTCGCAGGTCGACCTGAAGTCGTACCGCGGTTCCGAGACGGCAGTCGTGGCCGCCGGCAGCACTCTGTCGTTGAAGCTGGATACAACGTCGCTCGATAATCTGTCCACGCCGCACGTCAGCGTAGTTGACTCAAGCGGCAGATCTCTATGGCAGGGCGCTCCTCAAAAGCAGGATGAGGTGTGGACCGCGGCCGTCGACACGCGCCTGAGGCCGGGGCTCTACTGGGTCCGTATCACTGAAGCAGGCCGACCGGACCAGCTGCTTCGTGAGTTCCGCCTGCAGGTGAAGTAGGTTAAAACACTCGCCGGGTTAGCCGGCCGATATCGAACCGGGCGGTTTCGGCGATTGCCATGACCGCCATCACCCCTGCCTGGACAGGGTCGGACACAACGAGGTCTGCCGCCTCGGGGACGCTTCCGGCCATGTTCAGGCTGATCACCAGCAGCCCCGTCGCGCGCACCTCGCGCACCGCGTCGACAATCTCTCCACCCATCAAAGAGCCTGCAAGCACGAGTGCCTTAGCCCGCGGAAGTCGTGCGACTGCCCGGACCGCCTCGGCCAGCGGTTGCTCGCCCACAAGTGGAATGGTGTCGACGGAGATATGTTCTCCGCGGATATTGTGCCGGTCAGCCTCCGAGATTGCGCCAATCGCGACCTGGCCGACTTGCGCTCCCCCGCCCATAATGATGATTCGCTTGCCGTAGATCTGGCCGAGACTGCGGGACATCTCCGCAGCGTGAACAACCTCTAGCGCCTGAACGTCGGACAGGAGGACTGCGCTCTGCTCGGACAAATCGACCTCGAGATAAACTCTGGTCTCGGGCGGACGGCTCTCGAGGATGTCCACGGAGACGATGTCGCCGCCGTGTTGCGCGATCACACCTGTGATCTGGTGCAGGATGCCGGGGCCGGAGCCAGCCTGGATGATCAGACCTACCCTCGTCGCCATTAGTTACTGAACTTCGTACTTACTGAGGATGCTTTCCCAGTGTCCATGGGCTTTCAGGAGCAGTTCACAAACCTCACGTACTGCACCGTCGCCCCCGGATGCGGAAGTGACAAGGTGCGCTACCCGCTTCACCTCCTCACGTGCATTCGCCGTCGCAATGCCCAGACCTACACGACGCATGATCACCGCATCGGTAAGATCGTCCCCCATATAAGCCACCGCCTCGGGATCGATCTTCGCATCGGCGAGGATTTCTTCGAGGATGGGAACTTTCTCGATGTGTCCCTGGTAGACGTACACCATGCCAACCTGCCGCGCCCGCTCAACAGTAGCCGGCGAAATGCGTCCGCTGATCACACCTGTCCGGATGTCGTACCAGGTGAGCCAGCGCAATCCGATGCCGTCCCTGGAGTCGAAGCCCTTGGTCTCCCAAACACCGCCCGCGCCATCCGGCACGTTGTATAGCTTTCCGTCCGTAAGCACGCCATCAACGTCCATTAAAAGCAGCCGGACGCGGCTTGCTTTCTGCATCACCGCATGCATGTCAGCCATAGGTCAGGTACCCCAGTTATAACATCGGGTTGTCCTGAGGACGGCTTCGTACGCTGGTTTGGAAACCGTGAACTGGTCCTCAGGCTCATGGACGCCCGGAACTCAGGCTGAAAGCACCGGCCCGGGGTTCATCGCACGTGTGCGGCTTGTGAGCTGTGCGGTACGGACGTTGCACCCGCGAGTAAGTCGGACAACGAATTCTCTGGTTAGGCGGCTGAGTCGGGCGGCTTCCCAGGCCGTTTTGGGGAGAAACAGAGTCGGCCTGTTGAGAATCGACTAATCATGTAAGGCGCACGCCGGCAACGCCGGTATCTGATACAATTCTGGGAAGATCGGCCTGGCTCCGGTGGTCGGACGGGGCGACAAGGAGCCTCGATGGAAAAGCTGACACAACAAAACATACAAGAAGCTTTTCTCAACAACGCGCGGAAAGACAAAACGTTCCTGACTATTTATCTGATGAGCGGCGTCAAGCTTTCTGGCCGCATCAAGAGCTTCGATAAGTATTCCGTCATTCTCGAAGCGGCGAACCAGGAACAGCTGATCTTCAAGCACGCAATCTCAACAGTCGTCGTTTCCCGAGCGTCTCACGCACCCTCGAGTCACGGCGTTCCGTCGATGCCCGGTCCTCCGGCCGCGTCCGGGATGCCATCCGCGTCGGTAGATCATACTCAGGACTGAAAGGGCTCGTTTTGCCCTCTGACAACCGCGAGCGCGCTATCCTCGTTGGCCTTGACCTGAAGGGTCGTTCGACTGCAGCGCGACAAGCGTTGCGCACCGACGCAGAGGAATCGATGGACGAGCTTGTGGTGCTTACCACGAGCGCGGGTGCTGACGTCGTGGGACAGATGGTGCAGTCCCGCGAGTCTCCTGAGTCGAGCACGCTCATCGGTTCGGGAAAAGTCGAAGAGCTCAGGGCCGCTGTCGAAACGATGCCGGCAGAGCTGGTGATCTTCGACCGTGACCTGACACCCACGCAGCTGCGCAACCTCGAGAACGCGCTTCCATGCCGCGTGATCGACCGCACCCAGCTGATCCTTGACATCTTCGCTGCCAGGGCCCGCACTCGCGAGGGACAGCTGCAGGTGGAACTCGCGCAGCTGAGCTATATGCTGCCGCGGCTCACCGGCAGAGGTGCGGCGATGTCACGGCTTGGGGGTGGCATTGGAACAAGAGGACCCGGCGAAACGCAGTTGGAAACGGACCGGCGCATCATCGGACGCCGCATTCGAAAGCTGGGCGAAGATCTCGAAGCAGTTCGCAGCAGTCGGAGCGTTCAGCGCCGCCAAAGACAGGCCGTGCCCTTGTCCACGATCGCTCTGGTCGGCTACACGAACGCCGGAAAATCAACGATCTTCAACAAGCTTACTCAGGCCGCTGTTGTTGCCGATGCGCGTATGTTTGCGACGCTTGACCCCACGGTCCGGCACTTCGTCCTGCCCAGCAATCGTCGCGTTTTGCTCAGCGACACCGTTGGCTTCATCCGTAATCTTCCGACTACCCTGGTCCGAGCTTTCCGAGCGACTCTGGAAGAGGTGACGGAGGCCGCACTGCTGCTCCATGTAGTCGATATCGGCGCTGAGCGCGCACCGGCGTACTACGAGCATGTTCAGGACGTACTCCGGGAAATCGGAGCGGAAGCAACGCCGCAGCTGCTGGTGCTTAACAAGCTCGACGAGTGGGCCGATCATACATCCGCCGAGGCGGTGCGTATGCGCACTCTGGAGATTGCGGGAAAATCGAATGCAGCGCCTTCGGCCGTCGCAATCTCGGCGCGAACGGGAGAAGGAATGGAGGAACTGCTGCGCCGTATTGACGGCAGCCTCCCGACCGATCCCATCAGCCGCGCCCGGTTCCGCATACCTCATGGCGACGGTAATGCCATGCACATGCTCCACGAGCATGCGCGGGTTTTAGATCGGCGTTTTGAAGGCGAGTACCTTGAGCTGGATGTCGAGGCTCCCGAGTCGCTGAGGCGGCGGCTGGAGCAGTTTGTTGTTTCGGATCCCCCAGAGGGACCTCCGCGGGAATGAATCTGCCCAATGCCCTGACGCTGCTCCGCATCTTCTTCGTGCCGGTGCTGGTGGCTGCGCTGGTGCAGAAGGACTTCGACCTCCATCTCGGATCCGCAATCATTCCGCACCACGTAATTGCGCTTGCGATATTCCTCGCGGCGGCACTTACGGATTTGCTGGACGGCTATCTGGCCCGCAGGTGGAAGCAGATAACAACGGTTGGCACGCTGCTGGACCCCATCGCCGACAAATTGCTCGTGTCCGCTGCCCTGATCTCACTCGTTCAGGTAGGCGCATTGCCCGGCTGGATCGCGATCCTGCTTATCGGTCGAGAGTTCGCAATCACAGGCTTGCGCAGCATCGCGGCGGCCGAAGGCTACGTAATCCGTGCCAGTGAGTTCGGGAAGCTGAAGCTTGTCATGCAGGTGATTGCCATCAGCTTGTGCATGGTGGCGCTTGGAATCGCTGAATGGCAGAGTGCTGCCATGCTCGCCATGTACGTGGTACTCGGGCTGACAATTCTGTCTGCGGTGCTCTACTTCAGAAAGTTCTGGCGCGAAATCGACAGGAGTGTAAAGTCGCGGCGTCGGAGGGAACTGATCGCACTCGAGACGCACGCGCGCAGGATCAGGACGCCCGAGGGGCGGGAACCGGTTGACCCAGCCCAACCTTCCGCAGCATCAGAAACTCCGACACGTTCTCACGAGTGAGGAGGCCGACGAGACGACCTTCGGCGTCCATCACCAGCGCACACGAGGTCTGAGCCATCAGCGGCAAAGCTTCTTCAAGGCTGCTGTCAGGCGTCAGCTTTGGAAAGTTGCGATCCATAACTCCTGCGACGTAAGCCTCGGGCCCATCGACTGCCATGCCGCGGAGCAGCGCATTTCGGGCTAGTAGCCCAACAACCGTGCCCCCGTGCATTACAGGGAAGTCCTGCTGCGACGTGGCTAGCAGCAGACTCGCAGCATCGCGGATGGTGCTGCCATGCTGGAGCGTTTCGAACAGAGTCACCATGGACTCACGCACCGTGACGCCCTCGGTTAAGACCTTTCCCGTCACAACGGCCGTTTCCTGGGTTGCACCGAGATACACGAAGAAAGCGATGAAGAGCAGCATAAATTGCATGGATACGAGTCCATACAGCCCGATCAGGATTGCGAACACCTGCCCGGCCTTTGCAGCCCTGCGCGTTGCCAGCTCCTCAGTAGTCCACCGCGCCATCAGAGCACGAAGCACCCGCCCGCCGTCCATGGGAAACGCGGGGATCATGTTGAACGCGGCAAGAATAATGTTGCCAACGGCGATGCGCGCCAGCAGATGGGCGTCCGCCGGGTCCGTCACGGTGGCGAAAGCCGCACGCAGTCCCATGGGCAGCAGCGCAGCCGACAGGGCAGCGGCGATCAGGACGTTGACAAGCGGACCTGCCAGGGCGATCCAGAGCTCTTCGTGCGGACGCGGCGAGCGCTCAAGACGCGCCACTCCGCCGATCGGGTAGAGTACGATTTCAGACGTTCGTATTCCGTAGCGTCGCGCCACACCGACGTGCCCCAGTTCATGGAGCAGCACCGAAGCAAATAAAGCGATGATGTAAGCCGCGTTCATCCACGCCGGCTGGCCGCCTCGGACACCTGTCGCGAGGAGAAAAAGCAGCAACAGGATGAATGTGAAGTGCAGGCGTACAGGCACTCCGAGGATCAAAACACCGCTCGCCCGACGGTTCTCCTGCTGTTCGCGCGCTTCGACTTTTTGTTTGGAAGGACCCACTGACGTACTCCGGAAACGGGCAGCCGCCCGCTATA
>DASQEG010000418.1:0-3996 GCA_035633775.1 Bryobacteraceae bacterium | reverse complement strand
GTACCGAACATGGGCAGTCCGCTGAACTCGCGATCGAGCCGCAAGCCGAAGACGACCTCCACCCAAGTGCAGTTGCCCACGATCGCGGACGGCCGGTATAAGTACAGGCCGGCACAGAGGCTCGGCTCTAGCGCATGCGGCGCAGATACCGGTCGCCCACCCGCCGAGCGCGCCCGTTTGCTGCGAGATGCTCGAGCAACAGCGACACGGTCTCGACCTGATCCTGAGCACCGAGAGCGGCAGAGATGGCCTCAACGTCGCTGGCATCCTCCGACAGCGCGGCGAGCACGCGTCCCTGCAGTTCGAGCACGGAAGCGGCTGCCTTTTTGCCAGCTTCCACGCCTGGCTGATGGTAGGCGTTGATCCCGACCAGACTCGCGTATAGTCCTACCGCGCGTTCAAACAGTGCGATCAGAGCTCCGACAGTTCGGGCATCCACCCGGTTTACGGTGATCGTGATCGACTCGCGGCCGCTTGCACCCAGCGCTTCCCGCGTGCCCAGCAGGAAGCCGTGCAGGTAATCGCCCGCAGTTACGCCAGGCTCTACTTCCAGCCGGTCGCCACCAGTTTCGAGGACGCGGATGAACGTTACGAAGAAGTTGTTCACACCATCACGGAGCTGCTGGACGTATGCATGCTGGTCCGTCGAGCCCTTATTGCCGTAGACAGACAGGCCCTGTTCCACACGCCTGCCCTGCAGGTCGAGCTCCTTGCCAAGCGACTCCATGACGAGCTGCTGCAGATATCGGCTGAAGAGCAGGAGCCTGTCCTTATACGGAAGGACCACCATGTCCCTGCCACCCTGACCGCCCGTCGCATGAAACCACATCAAGGCCAGCAGCGCCGCCGGGTTCTTTGGCGTGTCGGGCACACGCGTAGCCTCGTCCATCGCCGCGGCACCGCTGAGCATTGCATCCACATCGATGCCCTGTAACGCCGCAGGCAACAAACCAACCGCTGACAGCTCGCTCGTCCGGCCACCGACCCAGTCAAACATAGGAAAGCGCGCCAGCCACCCGTCGGCTTCAGCTTGCCGGTCGAGTTTCGATCCGGGCATGGTTATCGCGACCGCGTGCTCCCCAAAGTTCAGGTCCGCCTGTCGATAGCGCTCGGCTACAAGCAGCATGCCGTTACGAGTTTCCGGTGTGCCGCCACTCTTGCTGGTAACGATGCAGAGCGTCTGTGGCAAAGCGGCTGCCAGCCCGTCCAGCACGCGTTCGATGCCCTCCGGGTCAGTATTGTCGAGAAAGTGAATCCTCATCGGATCCGAGCCTCCCGAGCCGCCCAGCGCATCCGCAACAAACATCGGCCCCAGAGCGGAACCGCCAATTCCAATGCACAGTACATTTCTAAACCGCTTCTCGTCGTGCATCTGTTTGGCGAAGGATCGAACCTGCTCGATGCCACTTTCGATCTCAGAACGCAGTTCAGGAGTGGGCGCAAGGTGTGGAGACCGCAGCCAGTAATGTCCGACCATGCGGCCCTCGTCAGGGTTCGCGATCGCACCGCCTTCCAGCGCTCGCATATCGCCGAAGGCCTGCTGCATGCGATTCTCCATCTGCTGGAAGAAATCCGGTGCGAAGAACATCCGGCTGACGTCGATGGTCAGCCCTACGGAAGGGACGTCGCACCGATAAGTCCGGTATCGCTCCCACAGGTCGCGTGCTGTCATACGGTACCGTTGTACCGCGTCGTTAGTTGAGGAAGTAAGAAAGGTAGAGCGTGTCGCGCTGCTTCGGGGTGAAGCCCGCGTCCCGAATGATGCGACGGAGATCCTCTTCGGTCGCGTGATGCCGGGCACCGGCCTGCGACACAACGTTCTCCTCGATCATGATGCTGCCGACGTCGTTGCCCCCAAACTTCAGGCCCAGCTGGCACGTCTTCAGGCCCTGGGTCACCCATGAGGACTGCACGTTAGTGATGTTGTCCAGGTACAGTCTCGAAATCGCCAGCGTTCGCAGGTACTCGACGGCCGTAGCTTCCTGCTTTACGAATCGGCCGAGCGACGTGTTTTCACGCTGAAACGTCCAGGGGATGAAGGCCGTGAACCCGCCCGTCTGTTCCTGCAGGTTGCGGATGAGCTCCAGGTGATTCATCCTTTGCTCGATTGTTTCACCGCATCCGAACATCATCGTTGCGGTCGTGCGCATGCCCAGTTCGTGCGCTGTGCGGTGAACTTCCAGCCACTCGTCAGTCGAACACTTCAAACGGCTGATGCGGTGCCGCACGCCGTCATCAAGAATCTCTGCGCCGCCGCCGGGGATCGAATGCAAACCTGCATCCCGCAGCCGAGCGATAGTGTCGCGTAACGTAAGGCCGCTTACCTCCGCGATGTTGGTCATCTCCGGTGCCGACAAGCAATGCAGCCAGACCTGAGGAAAACGAGCACGAATGGCACTGAAAAGCCGTTCATACCAGTCGATCTTCAACTCCGGGTGCAGGCCCCCCTGCATCAGGATTCCCGTCCCTCCAAGGTCCACCGTCTCCTGTATCTTCTGGAAAATGACTTCGTCCGGAAGGATGTAACTCTCAGCATGGTTCAGCGGCCGGTAGAAGGCGCAAAAGCTGCAGTACTCGGTGCAGACGTTCGTGTAATTTATGTTGCGGTCAATGATGTAGGTGACCACGCCTGCCGGATGGAGCTTCCGGCGCATGCTGTCGGCCGCCATCCCGATCCCGATCAGGTCATCGCTGACGAACAGTTCAAGCGCTTCGTTCCGGCTGATCATGGCTGTAGTTTCAGCGTACCAGCCGACGTCTGCACCTCCGCTCGACTGACGGTCGGGATTTCTTCAATCAGGTCATAACCGTGCTGTAGAGAAGCGCTGCTGCCCTTGCACGGTACGACGCCAGCCCCTTCAGGTGTTCCGGAGTCAGCAGAAACTGAATGTTCCGGGTTAGATAGACGCGTGCAATCTCCTCGGGAATTCCGTGCGAATCGGGAGCCGCTGCCGCAATTGCATCGACATTCGCCACACCTTCGAGGCACGAGCCGAGAAACAGCTGGCGGGCCTGCGCGGTCAACGCCGCCTGACGTCCGGCCCAGACCGCGAACACCATAGGCAACCCCGACAGCCCGAGCCACTCTTCGCCGAGATCCAGAACACGGTGCGAAATTCTGGCGGGATCCAGCCGCAGTGCCGGATCGCCAATAACGAGGGCGGCGTCCGCGGACTGGAGCATGTCAGCGAGCACCGGCGGGCAGGACCGCACTACGGGATTGCTGCCGTAACGCTCGGAAAGAATGATGCGGGCGAGGAGCACCGAGGTTCGTGAACTCGCGTCGGCCGCCAGCGTTCGGATCTGTCCAGGCGGCACGCGCGAAATCAGCAGGATACTGCGAACCGCGCCGGTGCACGCAATCCCCGTTTCCGGGAAGAAGCTCAGTCCGAGGCGATCGATCTCCCCGCAGGGCACGATTCCGATGTCAGCCACACCTTCGTCGAGGTCGTCGGCGACGCGTGCGGGAACGCAGAACCGAAGATCAATGTGCGGCTGAGGTCGCTGCAGGAGTCCCCAAACCAGCGGAACCGTGTTGAGGAAACTGACAGCCGAGATGCGCAAGCGGTCATTCTCCCCGACTGCGCTCCGGGTGGTGCTCAAACGGGAAGTGTAGCACTCCAGAATGCGTTGGGCGTCTCGTCACGTGTTAGATTCCAAAGAAGGCGACGTGTGCGCCCGTGTGAAATTATGAGGATTCTTACTACTCTGGTCCTATGTTGGGCCACTTGCGTTTGTGCTTTCGCACAGTCAACGCTCAATCTGACACCCTCGCGTGTTGTCGGTCATCCTGCGCTTACCTTCCGAAGCGCGAGTCCCAATCTGGTTGAGGGGAGGGAACTGCTTAATCCATGGGCCGTCGCGGTTGATAGAACCTCGAACCCGCCCGCCATTTATGTGTCCGATACCGGAAACAACCGCGTGCTGGGATGGCGCAACCTGACTGCACTGCAGAATGGAGCGAAAGCGGATTTCGTGATCGGGCAGGTGGACATG
>DASQEG010000417.1:0-4972 GCA_035633775.1 Bryobacteraceae bacterium | reverse complement strand
TTCGACCGAACTCGCCGCCCCAGACCACGAGAGTTTCGTCGAGTAGCCCGCGCTGGTTCAGGTCCGTGAGAAGGCCCGCGATCGGCTTATCGGATACGCGGCACCATTTGCCGTGATTCGCTTCGATGTTGGCGTGCGCGTCCCAGCCGCTCCCGGAACCGCAGTAGACTTCAACGAATCGGACACCGCGCTCCACCAGGCGGCGGGCGAGCAGGCAGTTTCGCCCGAACGACGCCATGTCCGGGTCGTTCATTCCGTACAGATCTTTCGTCTGCTCGGACTCTTTCGCGATGTCGACAGCTTCAGGACCAGCGGCCTGCATCTGGTAGGCGAGTTCGTACGAGCGGAGGCGGGCGTCGAGTTCCGAGTCGTCCTGTCGCGCCTCAGCGTGGATGGTGTTCAGTTCTTTCAGAAGCGACAGCTTAGCCCGCTGCTGTTCGTCGCTGACGCCTTTCGGCGGAAGCAGATGCAGGATCGGCTGATCGCCCTGCCGCAGTAGAGTGCCCTGATAGACCGCTGGCAGGAATCCGCCGGACCAGGTCTTCGCGCCACCAAGAGGAAGGCCCTGATCGACTAGGACGAGAAAGGTGGGCAGGTTGCGGTTCGCACTGCCAAGGCCATAGGTCACCCACGCACCCATCGACGGTCGACCCGCCAGGATTGCGCCCGTGTTCATCTGACAGACAGAGCCCACGTGATTCAGCCCATCGGCCCAGCAGGATCGTATGACCGCAATGTCGTCCACGTGCTGTGCGATGTGCGGGTACCAGTCTGACACCCAGGTCCCGGACTTCCCATGCTGCTGCCACTTGCGCGGCGAACCCAGCAGCGAGTTGTTCCCGGTCCCCATCGCCGTGATGATCTTGCCGAAGGATGGGGGCAGAGGCTGCCCGTTCAGTTCATTGAGCTTCGGCTTGGGATCGAAAAGGTCGATGTGGCTGGGACCACCCTCCATGAACAGGAAGATGACGGACTTCGCCCCTGGCTTGTGGTGCGGCTCACGCGGGGCCATCGGATCACGACGCGCGGGTGTACTGCCCTCTGCGAGCATCGATGACAGTGCGAGGCCGGCAAGCCCGCTTCCCGCCTGCGTGAAGAATTCACGCCGGGTCCGCACGGGCCAATGGTGGAACAGCGACTTCATCGGCTTACTCCAGGTACAGAAACTCGTTCGCATTCAGCAGCACATGGCACAGGTCGACCAGCGCGGTTTCGCTGTTGCGCTCGAACAGCCGCTTCGATGATGCGATCTCGCGCTCAATAGGAGGCCGCCCAAGCGCCAGACGGAACGCCCGCTCGATCTGCGCTTCAGAAGTCATGCCACTGTCATCCTTCACACGCCGGGCCATACTTTGCGCCCACCCGACCACCAGATCGTCATTCAGCAGCGTCAGCGATTGCGTCACCGACACAGTCTGCTGACGACGCGAGCAGCTCTCATGTGTGTCAGGCATGTCGAATGCCTCGAACATGGGATAGCGCGCATTGCGGCGGACAAAGACGTAGATACTGCGGCGATTTGCTTCCTGCGGGTCCTCATTCGCCTTCCAGACGTTGTAGCTGGACTTATCCATAGGGCGCGGCGGGAATACTCCGGGCCCGCCTTGCTTCAGGTTTAGAAGCCCGGCGGTTGCAAGCGCAGCATCACGGATCGTTTCCCCTTCGAGACGGCGGCGGCTGAAACGCCAGAGCAGCTTGTTCTCCGGGTCGGCGGCAGCAGCGAGCTCGTTGAACGCGGCGGACTGTTGGTAAGTCCGCGAGAGCACGATCATCCGGTGCAGCTTCTTCTGGCTCCACCCGTTCTGGACGAATGCCGCAGCAAGGTAGTCCAGGAGCTCCGGGTGGGTAGGCCGCTCGCCCATCAAACCGAAGTCGCCCGGTGTTCCCACGATGCCTCGGCCGAAGTGCGACTGCCATATGCGGTTCACTGCGACACGCGCGGTGAACGGATTCGTTGGGCTTGCGATCCAGTTCGCCAGAGCCGAGCGGCGGCCAGTCGTGTTCGCGATCGCGGGCTTAACGATAGCAGCGGGCTTCGCGTCCAGGATCGTCAGGAAACCGGGTTCCACTTCCTCCATGGGCGCATCCCATGCCCCGCCCCGCAAGATGTGCGTTTTCGGAGCCGCGTCAGAAGCATCGACCATCACCTGCGCAACTGCCAGATCAGGCGGGCGGATGTCTTCAAAAGCGTCCAACTGCTTGCGCAACTCGGCGTACTTCGTTTTCGCGTCGCCCTTCAGCTTGCTGGCGATTTCGGCGTCAGTGAAGGTCACCTGGGTCTTCGCCTTGTGATACATCTGCCACTGATACGCATTCCGCTCCTCGGCGCGCATCGTGATGACAGACTGAATTTCCTCTGGGAAACGGCTCAGCCTTTCCTTATAGAAGGCCTCACGAGCGGGCGCAAGCAACTGCTCCATGGCGTCGCGGATATGCTGCGTCTTTGCCGACCATGCCGCGTGCGACTGCCTGTAGTTCACCTGCCGCTTCTCGGAATCCACCAGAGCAGCGTCTTCAATGCGCGTGTTGGCAAAGAATGCCTGCAGGCGGTAGTAGTCTTTGTGCAGGATGGGATCGAACTTGTGGTCGTGGCAGCGGGCACAGCCGACGGTGATGCCCAGGAATGCGACACCGACTGTGTCCGTGATGTCGTTGAGCAACTCCTGACGGCGGTTCATGATGTTGGCCGCGTTGCTCTCATCGGGGAAGTGACGGTTGAAGCCGGTGGCAATCAGGGCCGCTTTGTCGCCCGGATACAGCTCGTCCCCGGCGATCTGTTCGCGGATGAAGCGGTCGTACGGCTTGTCGGAATTCAAAGCTTCGATCACGTAGTCGCGATAGCGCCAGATGTTCGGCCTGGTCTCATCGGCCTTGAAGCCTTCGCTGTCGGCATAGCGGGCCACGTCGAGCCAGTGCCGCGCTTGTCGCTCGCCGTACAGGGGCGAAGCAAGAAGCCTGTCCACCACCTTCTCCCACGCGTTCGCTGAATCGTCGGCGAGAAATGCCTGCATCTCCTCAGGCGTAGGCGGCAGACCGGTGAGATCCAGAGTGACGCGCCGAAGCAGGGTTCGTTTCTCTGCTGGCGGGGCGAACTGAAGACCTTTCGCTTGAAGCTTTGCCCGCACGAATGAGTCAATCGCATTCGATTCACCGGATTCGGGAGGAGCGGGCCTGGTTACGGGCTTGATGGCCCACCAGCGCAGATGATGCGCTTTGAACGCCGGTACAGAATCGGCGGCCAGCACAAGGATAGGAACAGCAGCGGCGAGCAGAGACAGGGATCGCTTCATCAGAGGAACGGCCTCCCGATAATCCTATTGAGAATATCCTATTTTCGAAGCAAACGGATCCGGTGCGCTTCACTGTCACCTATCCAGACGCCGCCGTTCCGATCAACGAAAACTCCGTGCGGCCGGTTCAGCTTACATTTGCGAGGATCGCCGTCCGGCCCGTCGCCTCGCTCGCCCGTTCCAGCTACGGTCGTGATCACACCGCTCTTCACATCGATACGGCGGATCGCGTGATTCTCGGTGTCCGCCAGATAGATCGACTTACCGTCCGCGCTCAGCGCAACACCTTTGGGGCCGTTGAGGCTGGCCGCGGTGGCAGGTCCGCCATCCCCCGTCAGGCCCTTCTTCCGATTACCTGCGATGTGCGTGATCTGTCCGGTTTTCGCGTCGATACGGTACAAGGCGTTGCCTTCGCGCAGCGCGAGATACAGGTTGCCGGCACGGTCCAGATCGATCGCGCGCGGTCCGTTGAAGGGCGTGCCTGAGATGTTTGCGCCGTCAGGCGTGGGCTTGCGTTCCCCGGTTCCGAGCCACGTCTCGATGATGCCAGTCTTGAGGTCGACCCGGCGAACTCGATGATTGCCGATGTCGCAGATGAGCAACCTGCCTTCGCGATCGAAAACGACTGAGTGCGGCTGACGGAGCTGCGCCTGAGCGGCAGGGCCGCCATCACCGGAGAAGCCGGGTTGTCCGGTTCCCGCAACCGTCGTGATGACTCCCGTCTTGCGGTCCACCCGCCGAACGTTGTGATTCGGCATGTCGACAAAGAAGAGGTTGCCCTCACGATCGAAACGCACCTCATACGGCTGATCGAGGTCGGCTTTCAACGCCGGCCCACCGTCTCCGCTGTTTCCCTTTGTTCCGGTGCCCGCAACAGTCGTGACTTCATTGCGCTTGAGGTCGAGTTTCCGGACGACGTGGTTGTCGATGTCGCAGAAGTAGAGCGCGCCGTCAGGGCCGATGACCAGTCCGTACGGATTGTTTACCGAGTTGGCGTCAAAACCCGGAGTGCCATTCCCGATCGCAGTTCGAACTGTCTCCGCGCTCGCGTTTTGAGCCAACAGAAGCAAAAGACCACCTAAAATTCCGTAGATCACCTGTCGTCCCCCGTCCGGTCCGGGCCACATCGCCCAATATGCCTGGCAGCGGGAGGATAATAGCAAAACTGAATGAACAGAACCCTGTTGTCTCTCGTTTTTGCTGTGCTGGCGTCGGTCGGCGCTCTGTACGGTCAGGCGTTTACAGGAAGTGTGACGGGCACGGTGACTGACCCGAATAGCGCCGCCGTTCCTTCCGCGGCGATCCGGCTCCGCAACACAGCGACCGGCGAGACACGGCAGACACAATCGAGTGCGGATGGCCGCTACGTCCTGTCGCAGGTCTCGCCCGGCAGCTACGTGCTGACCGTGGAAGCGAACGGCTTCAAGACGTTCTCTACCGGCACGTTCCCGCTACGCAGCAATCAGGATGCTGAAGTGAACGCGGCCCTCGTGCTGGGCCAGGTCAGCGAAACAGTCGAGGTTAGTGCTGCCGCCGTAGTGCTCGACACGCAGAGCGCGAATCAGTCGTTCACGGTCACCACGAACCAGATGCTCGCGATGCCGGCGAACGCTCGCAATCCCTTTGTCGCGGTGCACTCCATGGCAGGAGTGACCTCAATGAGCGTCGGTCAATCCAACAAC
>DASQEG010000416.1:0-3026 GCA_035633775.1 Bryobacteraceae bacterium | reverse complement strand
ATCGCGTGCGCTCCGAAGGACTTGATCAAAGTAGCTGTTCCTCTGAGAGAGTGACGAATATTCCCGGGGCGGGTCCACGCGAAGCGCCAGCACGTTGTCGGATTCAAAACCCAGATCGACGTTCAGCACTTGCACCAGACTTCTCATCAGCAGGCCAGCTCCGGTCAGAAGAACGCAAACGACCGCTACCTCGGCAACCACGAAGCAGGAGCGAAGCCACGCTCGCTGCTTTCCTCCAGTTGAACCGCGACCTTCATCCTTGAGTGTGTCATTCGGCGCGGTCGCAGATATCTGCAAAGCAGGAGTCATGCCGAACGCAAGGCCCGTCAGCATCGACAACAGGAGAGCAAAGCCTGCTGCCACTTTGTCCAGCTCAACGTGAGCGAGGAGCGGAATGGCAGTGTCGTCCCACTTTGCCAGCAAACTTGTACCACCCGCGGCGAGCAGCAGCCCCAGCACTCCTCCACAGCAAGCGAGCAGCGTACTTTCAATCAGCATCTGGCGGATAAGCTGGCGGCGGCCCGCGCCCAGCGCTGCCCGAATCGCCATCTCCTTCTGCCGCGCAGAGGCACGCACCAGAAGCAGGTTCGAGACGTTCGCACAAACGATAAGCATGACAATGGTGACCGCACCCGCAAGGATCAGCGCTGCGTTCTGAAACCGACCGCTTACCCGGTCCCGCAGGGTGGTAACGCGTGGCCCAAACGTGTTTCGCCGCGCCTGTTTGATCAGACGCTCACGGTTGATTCGCTGTCCGATCACCGCTGCCTCGGCACTCGCAGTCTTGATGTCTGCATGTGGCTTCAGGCGAGCGATCAATGCAAGGGTGTTGCCGTGTGCATTGGTTTCCGGAGTCAGCGGATAGGGAGTAAACAGATCCGCACGATTGCCAGGGCTGAACGTTGAGGCAAAATCAAACGTGGCAGGCAGGACTCCGACCACAGTGGCCGGAACTCCGTCCAGGTGCACGGACGTTCCAACTACCCGGGGATCGGCAGCGAAGCGACGCTGCCAGAAACGGTGGCTCAGGACGACAGTTTTGGGCGCATTCCACCGGCACTCCTCAGGCGTAAACAGCCTGCCCAACTCCGGCGTTACGCCAAGCAGGCGGAAGAAGCCTTCGGTGACAGGCACACCCGTTAAGCGCTCAGGTTCGCCGGCTCCGGTCAATCGGATGTCGCCGTTGCCATAGAAAGGTGAGTACCCCTCGATGCCATCGAACGAGCGGCTCTGACTCCTGAGGTCAAGAAGATTGTCGACCTGTACCGTCTGACTGGAAAGGTTGCTCGAGTTGCCGTTGGCAACCCACACCAAACGGTCCGAATCGCTGAACGGCAGCGGCCGAAGCAGGAGAGTGTTGAGGATGCTGAACACGGTGGAACTCGCGCCCACGCCCAGGCCGACGATCAATACGGCAAAGGTCGTCAGCGTGGCGTCACGCTTGAGGGTCCGAACAGCGTACGCCGCATCGCGGCGGATCGCCTCCAGTGCGGGCAGCCCGCGGCTGTCGCGGTGCAGTTCCCGAGTCTGGTCCAGTCCGCCCAAACTCGCAAGGGCCACACGGCGTGCCTCTTCAGGTGACAGGCCTCGTCCGATGTTGTCGGCGATTGCATGCTGCAGATGACTCTGGAGTTCCTCGTCGAACTCCTGGTCGCGCTCGGCCCGCCTGAACACTGACATGATGCGGCCGAGTAACTCACGAAAAGCGCCGGTCACTGGGCTCCCTCTTCGGTCAGCGTCAGCATTCGGGTCATCACATCCGAGAGGCGTCCCCAGCGCTCCACCTCGACCGCAAGCTGGCGCGCACCGGGCGGGGTGATGGAGTAGAACTTCGCCTTGCGGTTTTGCTCCGAAGTTCCCCACTCAGCGGCAATCCATCCGCGCTGCTGCAAGCGGACAAGCGACGCGTAAATCGTGCCCTGGTTCAGCAAAACCTGGTTGTTGCTGGTCTGCTCGATTCGCCTTGCCAGCCCGTATCCATGCATCGGCCCCATTGTTGAGAGCGTCTGCAGGACCATAACGTCAAGCGTGCCCTGCATCAGGTCCAGCTTCTTCGCTCCCACGCTTCGGTCCTCCTGTGGTGTCACCACATAACTATGACACAGCTCATGTGGCGACACCACAGAAAAGTTGCGGAGCTAGCTTAGCCGCGCGCCGTGGTCAGAAGTCGAACAGGTCCTGGAGGAACGACTCCTTCTTTTTGCGCCGAGGATCATACCCGTGCCCGTGCCCCGGGGTGTGATGTTGTAGGTCTTGGTGCCGCAACGGGGACCGGTGCTCCTCCCGTTCGCTCGACCGGTACTCGCCGTCGCCGGAGCGCTCGATGATCTTGTCAAGTTCTCCACGGTCCAGCCAGACTCCCCGGCATTTCGGGCAGTAATCGATCTCGACGCCCTGGCGTTCGGTCATTTGCAGATCAGTTGAGCAGACTGGGCATCGCATGTCGCTATGAAGCTAGGCGGAGAAGCCGTGCTGACGCCGATGATAGCCTGCGTCGAACCGTTGCGTAGTCTTAAAGTGCTCGTACCGGCCGTCGCCTGCAACGGTCTTCAGCCTTGAGGACAGAGTGGTCAGCTCCGACTGTGTCATGGGCTTGAAGGCACGTGCAATCTCGAGGGCCTTGTTCAGGTGCTCCATCGACGCGAGACCGACGACTTGCACGCTGACCGGCTGGGACAGGAAGTAGTGATAGCACTCTTCGACACTCGCGACGTTCTCGGTGAGAATCCGGCCGTCTCCACCGCAGCCCTTCATGCCGATGACGCCAACCCCGCGCTTAACACACTCCGGCACGACCTCCTGACGGAAGCTCTCGAAGGTGTGGTCCATCACGTTGATAGGCATCTGACAGGCATCCCACGGAAAGTCGACCGCCAGCATCTTGCGATGTAGTCGCGGGTGCTTGTGGCCTGTGAAGCCGATGAATCGGATCTTTCCCTGCTTCTTAGCCTCGAGCGCTGCCTTCATCCCACCCTTCTCCATCAGGTACTCGGGATCGTTGAAGTAGTTGCACTCGTGAAACTGCC
>DASQEG010000415.1:0-4890 GCA_035633775.1 Bryobacteraceae bacterium | reverse complement strand
ATACCAGCCGTACCATAGCTGGGGCGCGAACCAGCAGCGCGTAGGGGGAGGCCGCAACTTCACCAACGATCTTCAGGTGGATGGCGCGCCGGTTGGGATCGGCGTGAAAACAGGGTACGTTCCCTCACCGGACATGGTGCAGGAAGTGAACGTTCAACAGAACGCTGTGGATGCGGAGTTCGGCAACAGCTCGGGTTCGGCAATCAGCCTTACCTTGAAATCCGGCACGAACCAGTGGCACGGCACAGCTTTCTATCAAGGACAGTATCCATGGGCGAATGCGCTCGAGAATCGTGTGTTCCGCACCGTCAACCTTGGTCGTACGCACATGTTTGGTGGAACGCTGGGGCACCCGATCCTCAAGAACAAGCTGTTCAACTTCATCGCATATGAGGGCTGGGAGAAGACGGATCCGCAGACGCTGCTTCAGACTTTGCCAACCGCACTAGAGCGCCGTGGCGATTTCTCGCAATCGTTCAACGCGGCCGGAGGACTGCGGACGATCTACGATCCCTGGAGCACTGTCGTATCACCCGACGGCCGGACCGTTACTCGCACGCCGTTCCCGGGCAACGTGATCCCGCAAGACCGGCTCGATCCGATCGCGGTTGCCTACGCTTCCAAGCTCTGGGAACCCAACTCGCCCGGTACCGGGCCGTACCACGTCAACAACTACAGCGTGGCTCTTCCGATCTTTTTCCCCTATAAGAACTTCTCCGACCGGGTCGACTACAACGTCTCCGATCGGCTTCGCATCTCGGGCCGGGTGAGCCTGTTCCGGACACCTGTGAAGACGACGAACCCCACCGGTTCGGACTACTTCCTCTCAGATCGCGGCAGCCAGCGCGACGGCAGCTCCTACACCGGTGACGTGACCTATACTCTGACTCCCACCACCGTGCTGAACGTTCGCGGAGCGTATCACGACTTCGTTGACGCCTCCATGTTCGATGGAGACTTTTCGGCCGATGGAGGCTGGGCCAAGATCTGGCCGAACTCGAATTTCTACAAGGACGTCTTCGCCGAATCCGGCATTCCGGTCCTGCTGCCGCGCATGTCGCTGTCCGGCACGGACAACACCCGGCGGTTCAATCTGGGGCCTGGCGGTGGCTACTGGGACCAGCGGCCCAACGGTGACAGCATCAACATCAAGGTCGCGCACCAGCGCGGCGCGCACTACCTGAAGGCTGGCGTCGATACACGTGGCAACCGCACATCGAGTCTGCTCCAGTTAAGCAACCCGGGTTTTGGGTTCGATGCTGTTCCCACCAGCAGCACGTACATTAACCCGGACCTGCTCCAATCGGGCGACTCGTTTGCTACGTTTCTCCTCGGCGCTATCGCTCCGACAACCGGAGGAGCCAGCGCGTGGGATTCAAACGGCACTTCGATGCCCGTCCTGATCGTTCCGAAAACGCAGACGCGAATCTACGGGCTGTTTGTCAACGACGACTGGAAGATCACTCGCGACCTGACCATCAACCTTGGCCTGCGGTACGAATACGAGCAGCCGTTCTACGATCCCGAAAACCGGTTAACGCGGCCGCTGGATCTCACCGCGCCTATTCCAGAGTTTCAGGGCGCCAACGCGCCGGTGATGCCGACCGAAGTGAGCCAGTTCTACAAAGGGCCGTGGACGTTCAACGGCGCTTTCAACTTCGCTGACAGCGAGAATCGCGGGCAGTGGAACTCGCGCGGCGGCGCCTGGTCACCGCGCTTCGGCATTGCTTATCGAGTGAACGACAAAACATCTGTGCGGCTTGGTTTCGGCCGATACGTCACACCGTGGAGCCAGTTGCAGAGCCTGGATCTGCTGAGCGCGATCTACTACGGGTACAACAACTACACTGGGGCGCCACCTACGGTGCAGGGTGTGCCGCAGATGCAGCTTTCGAATCCGTTCCCTGCATCCAATCCAGTCATTCCGGCGTATCAGAAGACGCTGGGGCGGTACACAGGGCTTGGCGACAGCATCACGTTCGTAAACCCTGAGCGACCACGGCAGACAAGCAACCGCTTGAACTTCTCGGTCCAGCGGCAGCTTCCGACCGATGTCCTGCTCGACGTTACGTACTACGCAAATCTCAGCAACTACATCTTCGATACCTCGCGAAACATCAATATGGTGGACCCGAACATCGCGTTCACTCACAAGGACCTGACGAACCAGGTGGTGGCGAATCCGTTCTTTGAAGTATTGCCGGTGGACAAGTTTCCCGGACCTGCACGGTACCAGCGCCAGGTCAGCCTGACATCGCTGATGCGGCCGTATCCGCAGTACGGCAACATCAACGTCATTGACGGCGACAGGGGCGGGGACATGAGGTACCATTCGCTGCAGCTGAAGCTTCAGAAAACGTTTGCTGCAGGGTACTCTTTCCTGTTCGGGTACAACTATCACCGCGAGCGTGACCAGGTCTACTACGACGATCTGGACCGCTACAACCAGCAATACATTTGGACCCCTTCTCCCGATCCGCGTCATCGGTTGACTATGGCCGGGACCTGGGAAACGCCGTTTGGCCGGGGCCGCAAGTTCCTGTCCGGCTCTTCGCGGCTGGTGGATGCACTCGTCGGCGGTTGGAACCTGACTCCGCTCATCACGTGGCGGTCGGGCCGGTATATCCGGTTCGGTGACCTGGCCGTCAACGGCGATCCACGCGAGAACGTGCCCGAGGGATACTGGTTCAACCCCAGCGTATTTTCGCGCCTGCCAGCCTTCACACGGCGAGCGAATCCACTGCAATACGACGGGTTGACGGGACCGCAATTGTTCAACATGGACGCGGCCATCGTTAAGTCGTTCCCGATTGCCGAGGAGGTACGGTTCCAGCTGCGCATGGACGTGTTCAACGTGACAAACAACATCACCTGGGCCGATCCTGAAACGAGCGTTCAATCCGTCAACTTCGGAAGGTCGATCAATCAGCTGACGAACACGTACGGCCGCCGTGCACAGCTCGGGCTGCGCGTCGAGTTCTAAACTCCTGGCGCGATGCAGTTCCTGAAGCCGCTTCGAGTGCTTGCGCTTGGAGCGGCTCTTCCTTTGGTGCAGGCGCAAAATCAGGAGCTCCGCGAGGCCGCCCGGCTTGATGCCGCAGGGGACTGCCTCGGCGCGGAGAAGATCTATTCGCGCCTGCTCTCAGCCGGATTGCCTTCCGTCGCCCTGATGAACAATGCAGGGAATCATTACCTCACGTGTCGCGAGCCGGCCAGGGCGGAAGGCCTCTTTCGTGAGGTTCTCACAATGAACCCAGCGCACGGGAACGCCAACCTACAGATGGCTCGTCTGCAGCTTGCGGCTGGCCGGGCTGCCGGGGCACTGCCCTATGCGGAACGAGCTCGGAACGAAGGGCCGGATGCAGTCCTGGTCTACGCCGAGGTACTGCATTTTGCTGGACACCGTGCAGCGGCACGCGACACTCTCGCCGCACTGGAACGCACGATTGGAAACGACCACAGGCTTTTGTTCGCCCTCGCTCTCACGCAGGAACGGGTCGGCGAGTTCGAACGTGCCGAAGACGCGTACAGCCGCTTGCTCGCACAGACGCCCGATAATCCACAATTGCTGTTTCGATTGGGACGGAGTGCGGCCAGGGCAGGCCATTTTGACCGTGCGATTCGTGCACTGCAAACGGCCGCGAAGCTGACGCCGGCTGACGTTGATGTCTTGCTCGAGTTGGGCCGTGCGCTGATTGCGAACAGCCAGGCGCCGAAGGCGGTCTACGTGCTGGCGCATGCGCGCAAGCTTGCACCCAGGCGTGCTGACGTCTTGCTCACTCTGGCGCGTGCGGCGGAGGAAGCAGGATACTACGGAGACTCGGCGCTGGCATATGACGAATACCTCGCACTCCAGCCAGACGACGTGAAGGCAAAGCGCGACCGAGCGCTCGTATACGGGATGACGCAGTCGAGGTTGGCGGAAGGCCTTCGCGACTTGCAGGCGCACGTTCAAAAGTACCCTTCCGACGCGACTGCCTGGTTCGACCTCGCGCGACTCACGTGGGCTTCTGACCCACAGCAGGCGCTGGGTTATCTTGACCGTGCTGTGGGCGCAGACGGTAAGTCGCCATCAGTTCGCTTCGCCCGAGCCTGGCTACTGTACCAGGTGGGAAGAGCGGGCGAATCCGTTGTTGACCTTCTCGCCGCGCTCGAGGCGGCTCCGAAGAACGTGAGGGTCCTCGCACAACTCGGCCTGACGTATTTGAGTCTGGACAAACCTGCGGAAGCTGAAAAATGCCTGCGCCGCGCCCTGACTGAAGCACCCGACGATCCCGAAGCTCTACTGCATCTTGGCCGGGCGCTGGTTGCGCTGGACCTTTCAGAGGAGGCGCAGCCGTATCTGCTGAAGTTTCAACAGCTGCGCCCTTCAGTCGTGCGTGGTCCCAGAACCGAGGCCGGGATGATCGAGTTGGCGACGATCCCCGAGCAGGAACGGGTCCGTCGTGAGATCGAGCGGCTTCGCGCCGACTTGCAGGCCCATCCCGGAGACGTCGAGATTCAGTTGCACTTTGCAGGTCTTCTGCTCGCTGCGGGACGTCGGGACGAGGCGGCGGCTGCGTTCGATAGCGCAGTTGCGAGAGGCGTAGATGCACGCCTTGCGCACAGGACGGGAAGAACCTTGTTCGATGCGGGGCAGTACGAGACGGCGAAGAAGTTTCTTGAGGCGGCCGCGGGCGCCATACCGGAAGCGTGTCTGGATCTCGCGATGACCGTTTGGCGTTCCTCAGGTCCGCGCGCTGGCCTGGATGTTTTGAACGCTGTTGCTGAGGGGGAGCAGTCCGCGGACTCTTTGCTGCTGAAGGCGAGGCTGCTCGATGCTGCCGGTGACAGTGCCAGATCCGTGGGAGTGCTGGAAGCAGGGCTGCAGCGAACGGCCGCACATCCTCG
>DASQEG010000414.1:0-5173 GCA_035633775.1 Bryobacteraceae bacterium | reverse complement strand
CCTTGCGGCCGAGGCAGAACGGACAACGTACGAGACAGTACGCGCTGAGTTCGCCAGCGTTCCAATCGCCCCTGCGTCTTAACGGTGCAGGTACTGCCCTGACTCAGAACTGCTGCGACCAGGAATGCCAGGGCTCAGCGGTCAGGCTGCGGTAAAAGGACGCCTGCTCAGGGACAACAACATCCTCGATCCGTTTGGGATATGGCGGCAGGCTCCAGAAGTATTCGTCGACGTCCGACCTATCCTCCATCGACGTCCACGTGTTGCGACCATGTCGCACCACGATGTAGGATTCCGGAGCGCAAATGGACACCACGCGGCTAGCATGGTCCGCGACGAATCGTGAGTCTTCAGAGCGCTGCAGGGGGCGAAACGGCTGCGTGTTCCACAGTTGGCGGTCGAAGCAAAGAGTGGCACCTGTGCGCCACCCGCATCCCGAGTGCCGGAGAAATCTTTCTCCGGCCAGGAGCACCAGAAAGCAATCCCAAACCACTGCTGCAGGACGCGATACGGCCTGGGATCGAAGGGTTTGTACGGCCGTTCGGAGGAAGTCAGGATGATGATAGTCGTCATCATCCCACTTCTGAATGATGGCGCCTTCAGAAGCCGCGACCCCGACGTTCAACTTCTCGCCGAGCGAGGTGGAGCGCACGACGTCAATGTGTCGAACCCTGTGGAAGCGCCGGCAAAGGTCGCCCACCGGATGCAGCCCGCTGTCCACTACGATCAGTTCGGCGTTCGTGTAAGTCTGTCGCTCGAAGCTGAGCAGCGACTGCGCTACGAACTCAGGTCGCCCTGCCGTTGGCATGATGCACGATACAAGCGGGTCCGAGCAGTTTCCGGTTGCCGCCCGTTCTGGCACGCATATACAATAACACTCAACCTGATTTATGTATGCTGGCGCGCCGGTATCGCAAGATCGCGGACGTTATACGTGAGCGCCCCTGCAATCAGTGTCATCGTCATATCCAGAAATGAAGGTGCATATCTGCGGAGCACGCTGGAAGGTCTGCGCGGTACGCTCCCGTCCACTTGCGAGATTATCGTGGTTGCCGATGGGTCCGTCGATGGTTCGGCTGACTTTCTTGATAACTCCTATGAAAACGTGCGCCTGATTTCCGCACGGAATATGGGCGTTGCTCGGGCAAGGAATCTCGGGGCACAGCAGAGCGCCGGCGAAATGGTCGTGTTCGCCGACGCGCATGTGTCCGTACCTGACCGTTGGTGGCAGCCGCTCTGGGAAGCACTCGCAGCGAGTGAGGCTGATGCGGTTGCACCTTCCATTACTGCACTCGGAAACGAGTCAATGAAAGGCTGCGGCCTGAGCCTGACAACCCCGGACATGGATGCGGAGTGGCTGCCCTGCTGCGGTAAGGAGCCTTACGCGGTGCCTGTTCTGCCCGGCGCATTTCTGGCGACAACTCGAAACGTGTTCGACGCCGCCGGTGGGTTCGACGACGGGCTGCTGTCACGTGGAGGTGTTGACAACGAGCTGTGCATGCGCATGTGGCTCCTTGGATACGAGTTGCGGGTTGTGCCTCTGGTGGAGGTGGCTCACCTGTTTCGCTGCGAGGCACCATTTACGGTTCCCTGGCCTTCGCTGCTGCACAACCGCCTCCGCCTGGCGTTCGCCCATCTCAGCGCAAAGCGCGTGCGACGCGTTGTTGAGACCTTTCGGGAGCACGAGCACTTCCCAGCGGCCCTGGCCCTGACGGTCGACAGCGACGTGTTCGCACGGCGTTCAGCACTGCGGGAACAAAGGCTGCACGACGACGACTGGTTCTTCGACAGGTTCGATCTACGCTGGTAGCTGGTTGCCAAGTTTGTTCATCGACAGGAGCGGATATGGCGCAAGGGTACGAGGATCAGCCCACCTCAGCTGATGTTGAAAAAAGGGCGACAGCTGATACGGAGCAGAAGCCGGGTCCAGCCGTAAAGGTGGCCATTGACGTCGCAGTGACGGCTCCCGAGATCATGCCGCTCGGATTCGGGCTGAAGAGTCCGCACGGTACCCGCTTTCCGGGCGGAACCCGATTTCCCGGTGAGCGAACTCCTTTAAACGAGGCCGCCTTTTCGCAGGGCGGCAGCGTGCCCCCGTTCACTACTCATAAGGTCCGCTCGCGATGGTTTCAGGAGCGCGTTGCGTTTCCGTTTCGCGACGCCACCGCCGAGCATCTCGATCTCCTGTGCAAGGTTCGGAGCGAGCGCGCCGAGCAAAGGCAGGAGAATCCCGCACGACCGTGGCGCTCGATTGGGCCAACAGAGATAGGAGGCCGGATCACATGCCTTGCACTGGCGCCCGACCGCACCGGCTGGGTCTACGCCGGCGCTGCGGGCGGTGGGCTATGGCGAAGTGAGGACGGTGGTGGGAGCTGGAAGCCGCTGTGGGATAACAGAGTGCCCATACAGAGTGTCGGAGCGCTTGCGTTTCACCCCAGCACTCCGGGGACGCTTTACTGCTCCACCGGCGAAGCGAATCTCTCAGCCGATAACTACCCTGGCAACGGCGTTTACGCATCGACCGACTACGGTGAGTCGTGGACGCTGATCGGATCGGCAAGTCCACAGGGAGACCGGCTGCCGCGCCGGATTGGCACGATCGCAGTTCATCCGCACTCCGGTGACGTGTGGGTGGGCGGAGTCACGCACGCCGACAGCGAATCGGGTGGAATGTTCGTAAAACGAAGCGACGGGCCCTGGCAGCGAGTCATCAACCCGTGGAGCGGCGGAACTGGCACCGAACGGAACTACTGGTGTCATTCCCTCCTGTTTCATCCGAGCCGGAGCAATGTGATGTATGCCGCGCTCGACGCCCGTGGAGCCTACAACGGCATCTGGCGATCTGAGGACGGCGGCACACAATGGACGCAACTCAAAACTGGGCTGCCGCCCAGCGATCGCTTCGGCCGCACCAGCCTGGCGGTCTCGGCCGTATCTCCGCATATTCTGTATGCACTCGCAGCGGACCGGCACGATGGTGTTCTCGGCGTATTCCGCAGTGATGATGACGGCACGACATGGCGCTCGGTCGGTTGGGATCACTTCGACTATGAAAGCCAGATGTCGTACGGAAACTGCATCGCCGTGGATCCTGCAGACCCGAACGTGGTGATCTGCGGCGGCATCGACCTCCACAGGACCACCGATGGCGGACGCTCCTGGGCAAAGATTACGGAGTGGTACGCGCGCCCGGATGACCCTGTCTACGTGCACTCAGATCACCATGCACTGGTGATCGCAAGCGACGGGACGGTGTACGACGGAAATGACGGCGGGGTTGCCATGGGCCGCGACAGAGGGCAAAGCTGGGAAAACCGCAGCAACGGACTGGCGGTGACCATGTTCTACGACATTGACGTCGCGGCCGGGAACCCGGTGCTGTGTGGAGGAGGAACGCAGGACAACGGGACGGTCCTGCGACAGAAAAACGGGTTCAGCCGGATCCTCGGTGGCGACGGTGGGTGGATGGTGTTCGCGCCGGAACGGAGTGGCGAAGATCCGTACCTGTACGCTTCGTACCAGCGAATGCGCATATTCAGGTACAGCAGGGGGGGCTGGGAGAACATCACCCCGCCTGATGCGAGCCCGGAAGAGCGCAGATCCGTGTGGATGGCGATTCTTGCAGTTGGCCCGCACGACCCCGCGAGCCGTTACTCGAGAGTCCTTTATACAGGGTCGACACGGCTGTGGCGGTCTCAGGACGATGGCGACTCGTGGGAGGCTGTTTCGGCGGCCCTGGACGGCAGTGCGATCACGGCGATTGACGTTAACCACAAGAACCCGCGATACGTGTATGCCGGCACAACCAAGGGCGGCATCTTCCGCTCGATGGACGGGGGCGCTAACTGGTCGGAGAACCTCACTGGTCCACACCTGCCTGGCCGAATTATCACGCGACTCGAGTCATTCCCGGAAGACCCCCGACGGGTTGTGGTGACGGTGGGAGGTGCGTCGATTGCCCAGCCTTACCCCCACGTATTTCTGTCGTGCGACGCAGGCGAACGCTGGGTCGACATCAGCGGGAACCTGCCGAACGTTCCGCACTATGCGGTCGTGGTGGAGAACGCTGCTCCCGGTGACGTGTACGTCACCAACGATGCCGGGGTGTACAGGGCCCGCGGGCTTGCAGGACTGACGGTCAGAGGAGAAGATGTGGAACGAGGAGCTTTGCCCGACGGACAGCAGATCGTTTGGCAGGACGTCAGTGCCGGCCTGCCGAATGTCACCGTAACTGACATTGTGTATGGGCCCGGTCCGGTTCTGACCGTTGCGACATATGGAAGGTCGCTGTGGCAGCTGGATCTAGCTCCGGCTGCCGCAACAGCCATGTGATTTGGTTCACGCCGTCTTGCAACGAAGCGTGTCAGTCGGGTCAGACTCCATGGCCAGGAGCTCGTGACTACGCCTGGCGACTGCTTCAGGGCCAGTGAACAAAGCGCCCGCATGGACGTTCATGCGGTCCAGCCATTGCAACACGGGTCGCCGGAGTGCGCCGTCAACCAGGATGCGGGTGAACGGTCGCGAGCGCACGCCGTGAAGCATCGTCCGCAGAGTCTCGGGGTAGCTGGCGACGCAGCTGCTGCCACACATAGAATCGTCCCTGCTGACGAACGACGCGCTGGTTCCACGCCGAGGGCATCACGGCAGCGATGAGCGGTACGGCGCTTTGCATGTAGATCCTGCGAAATGTTTTCTTGTCCCGTACATCGAGCGGCAGGTCGCACGGACGGCAGAGGCCGCTGGCCCACGCCAACTGACGCGCGCGCTTCAGCAGCGCAGACTCGTCCAAGTGCCAGACAACGAGTCGTCGCTGGAGGATCCGCCTCTGCCCGTCTCTGCGGCCGCGAAGTACAGAGCGATATACGGGCCGCTTCCCGTGCATGTGGGGTGACGTTCTTCCCTGCTCAGGTCGCCCCCCGCAGCAGTCCAGGATTGAGGACCGACCGGTGACTACCCTCACCGCGGTAAATGCAGGCGTCTCCGCACGGCGTGGTCCGGGCAGGTTCAAACAAAAGCGGCCAACTGCTTGACGGTTTTCACCCGCACCTGTTTGCGCCAGACGTTGTCATCGGTTTCAAACATTCCGAATGTCCTCTCCTGTGCTCAGGCGTTGCTTAAAGCTTCTAGTGTGCGCCATCGAGGTTCCCGCGTACAGCAACATCGCTCGCCTCGA
>DASQEG010000413.1:0-4699 GCA_035633775.1 Bryobacteraceae bacterium | reverse complement strand
GCCAGTTACGAGCGTGCGCGATGGCGACGACGGCTGAAGCACGACGGCTTCTGACGGCAGGTGATGGCGTGTGCGAGCTTCCGTGACGCACTCGCCTGCCAGCCCGGCCAGATCTACGGAAGTTTGCAGCAGCGGTTTGGCTGAGGATGTCCGGGCTGCGCGAAGCACTTGCTCGATCGTGCTCGTCAGCCGTTCGGCATCGCCGAGCATGATGCCGTAGAACTCACGTTTTCGCTCTTCGGGAACATCCCGCGACTGCAGGGTCTGCAGGTACAGCTTCAGAGAAGCGACCGGTGTTTTCAGTTCGTGCGTAACGGCATTGAGGAAGGCGTCATGTTGCTCGTTACGACGGATCTCGCGGATGAGAAAGATCGTATTCAGCACAACCCCGCTGATGATCAAACCGAACAGAACGACGCCTGCGACCAGCAGCAGGCCCGTCCGCCAGTTCAACATGATCCAGCCGATGTTGAGCGCGATGGCCACGGCGACCATACACACGCCCAAGATTACGAAGAACGCTTTAGCCCTCCGTCGGCCGCCTTTCACCATAGCTTCAGTGTAAAGCGCGGCTGACTCAAGCACGCCTGAACTGCGTGCCGGCAGGGCGACCGAAACTCTCAGGCCGCGGCCTTCTCGATCGTTCCCGGGATAGGCTGGTTCACCTGCGCCACGCGAACCTCTTTCGCAATCCCGAGAGCCTTTAGCAGCCGGATCTCAAGCCACGTGATATCCAACTCATACCAGGCCAGACCGTGGCGCGCCGATGTCGGATGTGCGTGGTGATTGTTGTGCCAGCCTTCACCGAACGTAAGAAGCGCCACCCACCAGTTGTTTGTTGAGTCGTCGCGAGTTGCGAACCGGCGTTCGCCCCACAGGTGAGTAACCGAGTTCACCGCCCATGTAACGTGATGGCCGACGGTGACCCGGAGAAAGATGCCCCACAGGACAACCTCAATGCCACCGAACGCAAGCAGAAGGAGCCCCACGACGGTGAGCGGTACCCAGTGGTACGTGTTCAGCCACCGGTGGAAAGGATCGCGGTGAAGATCCTGCGCATACCGGCTCATCAGCTGCGTTTCGTTGTGGTAGCTCTTGCCGAACACCATCCACAGCAGGTGGGCCCACCATGCGCCGTGCCGCGGGCTGTGCGGATCACCTTCCTTATCAGAATGCTGGTGATGAATGCGATGTGTGCCGACCCAGAAAATCGGCCCGCCTTCGAGAGCCAGCGTGGCGCACAGAGTCAGGAAGTACTCGAGCGGCTTGGGGACGCTGTACGAACGATGTGTCAGCAAGCGGTGGTACGCCATGCCTATTCCGAGACTGAGAGCTACCCAGTTCAGGAAAACCGCGGTCCAGAGCGCTGTCCACGTGAAGTTGAAAAGGGCCGCTATGGCGCCGATGTGGAAGATTACGAATGTAATCGTCGTCGGTGTGTTGATCTTGTGGTATCTGCCGTGCGTCATCAGTGAAGTCTTCTGCTTCCTGGATGCCATCATGGCAGATACCGCATCACTCGCACTGTAAGATTTGTGTAATTGCCTACCAGTCGACTACGCTGCCATCATCTTTGTCGTAGCTTTCCTGGTTCCGCCAGTCGTGTCCGATCTTATCCGCCATCAGGTTATCGTCGAGCTCAATGCCTAATCCGGGCGCGGTCGGCAGATCCACATAGCCCTCGCGAACTGTGAACGGCTTCTTGATGTAGCCCTCGCCGAGCGACACCTGCTCCTGAATCAGGAAGTTCGGAATGCACCCTGCAAGCTGCAGACCAGCCGCAAGTGAGATCGGCCCGAGTGGATTGTGAGGAGCGATGCTGGCGTAATAGGCTTCCGCCATACCCGCGATCAGTCTGCACTCCGTGATACCGCCCGCATGGCAAAGGTCTGGCTGCAGGATGACGGCGGCCCGCTTCTGCAGCACATCAAGGAACCCCCACTTGGTGAACACACGTTCTCCTGTGGCGATCGGTAGGTGAGTTCCCCTCGCGATCTCGGCCATGACATCGTGGTTCTGCGCCTGACACGGCTCCTCAACGAACATCGGATTGTGAGGCTCGAGACCCTTGATGATCAGACGCGCAGTCGCGGGCGGCACGGCTCCGTGAAAGTCGATGCCGATATCGACGTTGGGGCCGACGGCCTGACGCAGCTCCGCAAATCGTTCCACCGCGTACTGGACCTCAGCGGGAGATTCCACTTGCCTTGACGGGCGACGCTTGGCTGGACCGGTTTTGAAGGCCGTAAATCCCTTCGCCATGTCCTCCTTCATCTTCTCCGGCGTGCGCGCATGGGAGTAGACCCGAACGCGATTGCGAGTGGGCCCGCCCAGCATTTCGTAAACGGGAACGCCGAGCGCCTTACCCTTAATGTCCCAGAGTGCCTGATCGATTCCGCTGAGCACGCTGGTAAGCACCGGGCCTCCGCGATAGAATGCGTGCCGGTAGATAGCCTGCCAGTGATGTGCGACCGCGCGAGGGTCCTTGCCGATCAGATAAGGCTCGACTTCCTTGATTGCCGTTTGGCAGGTGAGCGCGCGTCCTTCCACCAGCGGCTCGCCCAGGCCGACGATGCCCGCGTCCGTGTGGATCTTCAGGAACAGCCACCGCGGCTTGACCAGAAAGGTCTCCATCTTTGTCACGCGCAGCTTTTCTCTGGGCGTGATCGGTGCGTTGTTGCCCTTTTGCTGGGCGATGGCTTCCGCGCCTGCGAACAGCGATGCAATCGCGGCGCGACGTGACGTCTGCATGTCGCGTCACTTTATCACGAGGCCAGCGTCTATCGCAGGAACTTCTGCTCAACCGCGGCGCGGAGCATGGCTGGCGGAAGCAGACCCTGGCTGAGGATAAAATCGTGGAACTCTCTGGCCTTGAACTTCGCGCCGGTTTTGCGTTCCACGTCCTGCCGCAGGGCAAGCAGCTTCGTGTAGCCGTAGAAGTATGAAGTGGCCTGCCCGGGCGCACGGAAGGCATAGCGATCAATTTCCTGCGTTGCCATAGGCTCGGAAAGCAGGACATCGTTCATCAGAATCTGCTTCGCCTCAGCGAGCGTCACCTTACCGCTCTGCAGTTCAGGATCAAGGAAGGCGCGGCCAGCACGCATCAACCGGTGCTGAAGGCTGATCAACTGCCCCTCAGGCGGCATGAAGGGGAACAGGATGTGCTCGGAGTAAAGGCCCCAGCCCTCTACGTTTGTGCTGTTGAAAGCGAAGATCGCCCGTGCGTTCGATACGCCCTGCTCGACCATGGCGCTAAATTGCATTTCATGCCCCGGCCTCGCCTCGTGAGCCGTGAGCGTCCATGATGCGGCAGCGAAGGTGAAGTCGTCCATGCGGGATCCCGCGGCAGCGGAAGGGTTGGCCAGAGGCAGGACGAACTCACCGCTTTCGCCTGTGTTTCCGATCAACCTGGGCGGCCGCATGTTGGGTGCTGGCTGGCCAGCCGACTCGGCTGGTGACGCGAGCCGCATGCGAGCCGGCCGTTCGGGCAGACTGACCAGGTTCTCCCGCCGGATGATCTCCTCGATCTGCCCGATGCGCTCACGGTAGTGGGTGACGATGCTGTCGCCGGCCAGCTGCTCCTTCTTAAGTTCGCGGATAACGTTTCGATACCCTGATACGGCTAGCTTTCGATCTTTCGCGACCTTCGCCGCCACTGCGTCCATTTCCTTCTGAATGCTGTCGAACGCTGTGTGAGCCATAGCGGCGAGCTCAGCCGGAGGGATATCGATGCCGAAGCTTCTAAGGCTGAACGCATAGAGCTCGGGTGGAAGACGGAAGTCCTCACGGCTGCGCGGAAGTACCTCTGTGCGCACGAACTCGTTGTACGTTGCGAGTTGCGCCTTTAGCTTCGCGAGCGCTTCTTCATGTCCAGTGAGCTTGTACTTGATAAAGAGCGGGCCGAGTCCATCAATGAAGAACGATGAATTCTTTAGATCTTTTTCCACCTGATCGCGTGGCGGCCCTATCAGGCCAGGCACTGCGAGCCGTTCGCGAATACGGTCCTCGGCCAGTTTGGTGACGGGTGTGTAGCCCTCGTCGAGGCCGGCGTAACGTTTGAGGCGAGTCACCGCAGCCGGTCGCCGGCCGGCTGCTACCTGATCGTCGAGCAGCGATCGGATGCCCCCGAAGACAACCTGCCCCATGTTGTAGTACGGCAGCCTGTACTTCCGGCCGAGTTCAGCACCTTCGATCGACTCTTTTACGGCGTCGATCGTGATGTCGATGTCCTGACGCACGAGCGGGTCCCGCTCGGTATTGCGGCGCTTCTCAAGCTCCGCCAGCACCTTCCGATTCGCTTGCAGGAACCGCTCGTACGACTGGGGCCTGAGGTCGAAGATGCGCTCGTCGTGGCCTTCGAGGCCGAGACCGCCTGCACTCTCGGGGCTGAACTCGGCGATGGTGGCCAAGGCAACTTTGGCGTGCTCGTTGCTGCGGCTGACCCACGCAGGAGGCGCTGCACCTGCTGCGAGTTGGGCGAGCAAAGCACCCGCCAAAGCAAATCTCATCATTTCAGGATAGACGTCGACACGGCCTGTGGGTTTTGCAGGTTCCTGACGGCGCAAACGGGTGCTACTGGACGGACGCGGTACGCTCACCCATGCGATTCGCGAGCTGCCCCAGAACTGAGGTCATCTCCAGCACCGCCCTGCGTGCCGCTGTTTGCGAGTAGAGGCCGGCCACCAGGCACCAAAGGCGC
>DASQEG010000412.1:0-4585 GCA_035633775.1 Bryobacteraceae bacterium | reverse complement strand
AGGTCCACTTTCCGGCGACACGACAGTACGTCTCGTCAACGCGCCACGACCGGTTCGTACCCGCAGTTCCGGACGGCAGGGTTGGTTGAGCTCGGGCGCACACCGTTGGACCTGGCGCCAGATCGTGACGTGATCCACGCTCAGGCTCCGCTCGGCCATGATCTCTTCCAAGTGGCGCAAACTGAGCGGGTGACGCAGATACCACCGGACGCAGAGGGCGATTACGTCGGCCTCGAAATGTCGCCCCTTGAACAGCGCCGGCCGGTTCCGTCTCATGTACGCCGAAATCTATCAGACCGCTAATGCAACACTGCCAGTGCTTTCGTTTGGTAGCCCCACGCCGCGGTGGATGGCCGTGAAATGTGGATTGCGTTCCGCGGTAGGTGCATGAAGGGACGATGTCCGAATCCGAAACGCTGTCTCAGAGTAGTGTCACTGATCGCAGAGCCCGCACCTCCGGTCCGGCAGGCTCTCGCGCGTTCATTTACGCGTCAGACCGACAACTACGAGCCGACTTCCCGTCGCACATGCGGCAAGGATCTCACCTCGACCATCACCGTTCAGATCCGCGATAGCCAGGCCGACCGGTCGTTCACACGCCCGTACTTTTGCCGCTGTCAGCTTCGGTCCGGTAAAGACGCTAATCTCATCGGATTCCCACGGACCCACCGCGATATCCGTGAATCCGTCGCCGTCGAGGTCGCCTGTCGCAACCTCCGTAGCACCGGGGACGCTCATCTCTGCACTCGCCCGAGCCGAAAAGCCATCCCGGCCGGCGAACCATACGGTAACGGCATTCGAATGGACGACAACTATGTCCTTTCGCTTATCTCCATTGATATCAGCGGCGACCACCATCCATGGCTGATCCCGTAATTTGATCATCGTGGGCGCCAGCACCACCTCGCGTCCAGCGCGATGAACAATACGCACAGTGTTGTCTTTATGCCCGGGCACGAGCACTTCCGGAACTCCGTCGCCATCAAGATCACCGGTCCCCAAACGAGAGTACGGCATGGTTCGGACGGGAACTACGACGGTTCCTGCAAACCCTGTTGGCCCACCGGTTAAGACGCGCACCTCTTTCGTGTCTGCACTTTCCACGGCCACGTCCGGCCATCCGTCGCCGTTGAAGTCTCCGGTTGCGACGCCGTGCACGTGTGGACGGGCACCAGTGTCCATGGGCGAGTCGGCAGCGGATTCAAAACCGGCGTTTCCGTCGTTCAGGAGCACCGTGACCCTGGACGTTTCGTGGTTCGCAATGACAAGGTCGAGGTCCCCGTCCTTGTCGAGGTCGACTGTATCGAGGTGAGCGGGCTCCCGGCCTGCCTGTACCGTCAGGGCTGCCGGGCGAAAGCGGCCACCCGGAATACCGATCAGAATACTGACCGTTCCGTCGCCAACATTGGCTACGGCGGCATCGAGATGTCTGTCGGCGTTCAAGTAGCCCACCGCGACCGCTCGCGGCCGCGTGCCGACCGTGTACGTAGCAGGGCCCTGCTGGGGGACTGACTGGGCAGCCGCACTGCAGACCGCAAGTGCAAATAGGACCGCAGCGAACATGCGCATGGCCTTGAGGCGCATGAGCAACTCGTAGCAGCCCCGAAGTGCATCCTGCATTCCGAGCGTCGGCTGCACTGCATGGATGCTCCACGACTTGAAGGGCGACAACGAACCGGCGCCAGAACCGGAAAACACGAACGGTCTGTCAGCAATCTCGTAAGTGTCCGAACTCGTTCGCTCCAGGTGCATGACCACCAACGATAGCGAAGTTCGAAGTCCCTGGAGTTGTGCCTGAACAAGATACCGAGCCAGCTACCCTGCAACGTTCGCCATGCGCTCGTGAAATGAGCCGTAGCCTTAGGCCAGCCACACGCGCTTTTTCACAACACGGTGGTTCTGCTGCACCACATTATTCCGCTAGCGGCATTGGCGTAGGCGGACGCGCCGCGGCAGCGTGCCCCCGACTTTCAACGCGCGGACCGTGGTCGGATATGCAGGATTCCTGTCCACATTAGTGACCCGTGGCAGCGGATTACCTTCGGCACGGAATGCTTTGCGGAAGAAGCGCTTAGCCGACTCTGGATCGCGTTTGGCCGTGAGCAGGAAGTCAAGCGTCTGACCGGTGGCGTCCACTGCACGCAGCAACTTCGGCGCGAAGATCTTCATGGCCGCAGCCGACAACGAGACGATCGAAGAGGCAACCAAACTCGCCGGGGATGCGGATCGGCAAATCACGTCCTCAGGCCACTCTCAATCGGGCGACGGGTTCAGCTACAACGAGCAGATCGAGTTTCGCGAGCGAAAGTCGCTACCCGGTCGAATTCTGACGCGGAGCCTGCAGCGGGGCGATGCCGTGGTGATTGGGTAGCTCGACGGACGAAAGACGAGGCCGTCGCTGAGATACGTGCGCGTCCCCGATCCTGACCGGAACATATGTGCCGGAAGACGAGTATGATTCGGTGCTCAGAGTGTCGTCACTATCGGCCGCGCCGATCGTACTTCGAAGCGCTGACTGCCGTTCCGGGAGCCGTGCCGACTGCAGTGGGCGACGCGCTCATCAACATCTAGGCGCAAGAGGTGCGCGAGTACAAGCAGGAGGATCTCGACAACATCGCCTGTCGCAGCTGAATGAAATTGCCTGGCCGAAGCCGCCCCGGTTCTTACCTTGCTGCGCCGCCGAGGGAGGCAGATATGTGACAGCAATTAAGAATCGACATCAGGACTGGAGTTCCTATGACCATCATTCGAGCGATGTGGCCAACTTGCCCTGTGAAAGTTAGCGCCGATGGCCAGCGATTGTTGATCGACCATGCGCCGACAATCGCGTCTGTTCAGGGCGGTGTCGGGTTGGCCGGCTGATCCACACCGTCTTCGAATCGCTAGTCTGCCTCACCGGAGGTTTAGTACCGCGAGCGCCGTGTTAAGTTCACAACTGTCGCGGTGGCCCACCATCCGGCCGGGCGCGAGCTTGCGAAGAGCCGGCTTCGTCCCTGGTGACCCGTTCTGCAGGCGCTGTCCGGCGGTCCTCAGATCGCGATCACAGCGAGCTCGCGGCCACAAGCCCTGACGAGCCGTTTTAAGTCCTCGGGGTCGCTGGTGAGAATGATTCCGTTCTGGTGAACCGCTACCGTCACCACAACGGCGTCAACCACATCCGCAGTTTTGGTTTTACCCAGCAAGCGTCCTGCTTCGTGCGCCTCCGTTGCTCCAAGAGGAACGACGGCGCACCCGGTCAGAAAGCGCCGGAGTTGGGCCTGTTGCGGCGACCGGCTAACCTGGGCGACGACTGGGGAAGGAACCGACGGAGCAATACCGGCTTCCAAACGCGCCTTGTGTTCTGCCCATGCCCGCCGATCGTTCTTATCCGCCGAAACCAGAACTCCTGCGTCGTACACAACGCTGCTCACGCCGGACGCCGGACCTTTGGAGATGTTCTCAATTGTGCACCGACACTATGACGAGCCTGATCCATCTCTTCTTTGCTGAAGGCTCCGTGCTGCTTCTCCCACTCAGCGATCGCCGCCAGGCCGGCCCGCCGCTGCAATACGTCGCGTGCCGCTCTGGTCATCCAGGCTGAGACGCTTACCCCCTCTCGGGAAGCTTCCGCGAGGATCTTTTCGTGAACGTCAGGATCTACGGTAATTGCAAGCTTAGGTGATGGATTGCCACGGGGCATAATACTATCCTACTGTAGTAGGATACCTCACCGAAACACCCAGCGTCAGATGCGCGGCAGTCTCGCAGACTGCGATGAGCATCGTCCTGTACGGCGAAGCGGAGGACTGCGAGTACTTCAACTGTGACCGGTGACAAGTTGCGGCGCCGGAACATGGTCAGGCTGGCATCCTGACCAGCCCCATTCTACCGGGAGTCAATGCACATGGCTGCTGGGTAGTCACACCAGCTCGTGCCCTTTTGCCTTCGCTGCTGCGGGTAAGCCACCATGCTGTCCCGACAGACCTCGCCCTGGCACAGACTTGTTTCACAACTTAGCTGCCGGAGAAATCCGTGGGGAGGGGAGCGTGGTTCGAATCCACACCGGGAGCCACTTCTTCGACTCTCACTCTCTCCTAAAATCTGTGTTGCCAACGAGCATCAAGCGCGCGTGCGGAGCGCTCATCGATCGGACGAGTCACCTCCTCCGCCTCTTCAAAGGCATGCGGCCCGCCTCCAGTACCGCTAAATTTTCGGACGTCGGAAGGTAAGGAGCTTCCGCCGTCACCCCGACAGCCTCGCTGACCTGACCCACATTCAGGCTTACATCGACCCTCAGACGGTCATCGACACGCAAACCGATGCCGCGCTGGGCGACTCGCTGAAATCCTTCCCGTTCGACTTGGAGATCATAGGTGCGGGGCCGCAATTCGCCGCCGATGTAAAGTCCCGTTTCATTTGTCTCTGTGCTGAGGACTACACCGGTGGACACATTTCGCTGCCGTCACTCGTGCACGAGGAGTCACCGCGCCGGTGTCATCGGACACCGATCCCTGAATCGAGCCAAAGATAGCCTGAGCCAGCAGTTGTGGTCCGGCGGGAAGGGTTACCCCTGCGACCACCCCGGTCCATGCCGTTGCGGACCGAA
>DASQEG010000411.1:0-2473 GCA_035633775.1 Bryobacteraceae bacterium | reverse complement strand
TGAGGACCGAGGCGAGTACTTTGCCCTGCTCAAGGAGAGGACCGACGAGCCCATACGTAGTGCCCCGGTGCTCCGTGCATTCACCGACAGCAAGGATGTTTGGATCCGAGGTCTCAAGGTGGTCGTTGACGACGATGCCGCGGCCAACCTCGAGGCCGGCGTGGCGGCCCAATTCGGCATTCGGCCGAATGCCGGCAGCCACAACCACGATGTCGGCCGGGAAGACTTCTCCGTCCGCGAACTCAACGGAGTCCGCAAGCTTTCCGGTGCCGTGAATCGCCGTGGTCTGACACGATGTCTTCACACGCACGCCGAGGGCTTCGATTTTGCGCTGCAAGTACTCGCCACCGGTCGTATCGAGCTGCCTTTCCATCAGCGTGGGCATGAGGTGCACCACGGTCACGTCACATCCCTGCATCTGCAGGCCTCTCGCTGCTTCCAGCCCGAGGAGCCCGCCGCCGATAACCACCGCACGCGCACCCTGACGACAGCAGGCGAGCATGCCTTTCGTGTCGTTGATCGTGCGGAAGACAAAGACGTTGGTTTTGCCTTCGATGCCCGGGATCCGTGGCACAATAGCCGAACTCCCGGTAGCGATGATGAGCTTGTCGTACCGCTCCGAACTGCCGTCGTCCGCAGTGATGCGCCGCTTCTTTGGATCGATCTCAGTGACGCGCAACCCGAGACGAACAGAAATCCCGTGCTGCAGGTACCAGCTGATGTCGTTCAGAACAATTTCGTCCGATCGTTTGTCGCCGGCCAGCACGGCCGAGAGTGCGATGCGGTTGTAGTTGGGGTAGGTCTCGTCGCCGAAGACGGTGACGTCGAACGGTGGCTTGTGGCGCAGGATCTGCTCGAGGCAGGCCACACCGGCCATGCCGTTGCCGATCATGACAAGCTTCTGCCGGCGAGGCGCTCGCAACGATGCGCCGTTCGCCTTCTGCCGTACTGCTGCTGATTTAGCCTTCATCGTTTTGCCTCCGCGGTCCTCTCCACCGCCACTGAACACTGCTTGAAGTTCGGTTCCCGCGAGATGGGGTCGTACGCGCTCTGGGTGAGCCGGTTCGAGTTCCACTCGCTGAAATGAAACGGCATGAACACCTGTCCTGGCGCAACGATCGAGGTAACGCGCAGCTCAACTTTGTCGACGGCCCCACGGCGGGAACGGACAGTCACCTTGTCATGCGGGCGCAGTCCGAGCCGTTGGGCGTCGGTCGGGTTCATCTCCAGCCAGGCGCGCGGGCTCATGCGTTCGAGCAGCGGTACCTGACCTGTCTTGGTTCGTGTGTGCCAGTGCTCGACCGTGCGACCTGTGTTGAGCACCAGCGGGTATTCGCCGTCGGGCTGCTCGGGGAAGGGGTGCCATTCAACCGGCCACAACTTCGCGCGCCCGTCAGCGTATTCAAACCTACCGTCCTCATACAGCCGGCTTGTTTCAGCGCTGTCCCCCTCACCGCAGGGCCACTGCATGGGACCTTCGGCCTCGAGGCGGGAGTAGGTGATGCCTGAGTAGTCGCAGAGCCGTCCCTTCGAGACACGTCGCCATTCTTCGAACGCATCCTTCGGACCGGTCCAGCCCGCGAAAAGACGATCAGTGACTCCGAGTTCCCGGCCGACACGCAGAAAGATGTCGAAATCAGGAAGCGCTTCGCCCGGCGGGTCGACTGCACGGTTGGCCTTGCTGACACGCCGCTCCGAGTTTGTGTACGTGCCTTCCTTCTCACCCCAGATTGCGGCTGGCAGCACGATGTGCGCGAGCTCGGTCGTAGGAGTCGGATGGAAGCCGTCCTGCACCACCAGCATGTCGAGGCGGGACAGGGCGTCACTCAAGAGCTCGTAGTTCGGGAACGAGACCAGCGGATTCGTCGCGATGATCCACAGCGCGCGGATCTCGCGCCGGAGCACGGCTTCGATGATGTCCGGATAGGCGTAACCACGCTTGTGTGGCAGCTCAGATTCATCGATATTCCATAGCGCCGCGAGTTCTGCACGATCGGCAGGATCGTCGAACTTGCGATATCCCGGCATGCCCGAGGTGAAGCCCGCCTCGCGCGTACCCATCGCGTTGCACTGACCCGTGATGGAGAAAGGCGAAGCACCGGGCTTCCCGAGATTGCCCGTGATCAGGGCCAGGTTGCAGAGTGCGTTCACCGTCTCTGTGCCCTGCGTGGAGTGGTTGACGCCCATCGTCCACGCGAGCATGGGCGCCTTCGCGTTGCCATAGAGCCGGGCTGCCGCGACGATCTGCTCGGAGGTGAGGCCGGTGATTTCGGCTGCGCGGGCCGGTGTCCAACCGGAAACCGACTGCCTGAGCTCCTCGAACCCGTTGGTGTGCTCGGCAATGTAGCGTGCGTTGAACAAGCCCTCCGCCATTAGCACGTGCAGCATGCCGTTGATCAGCGCTATGTCGGTACGCGGCTTCAGCGGCAGGTAGACATCGGCGAGCATCGCCGTTTTCGTAACCCGCGGATCG
>DASQEG010000410.1:0-4825 GCA_035633775.1 Bryobacteraceae bacterium | reverse complement strand
ACCTCAGCCCGAAGCTTCTCGTGCTCCAGAGCATGGGCCAGAATACGGCAAACCTGGTCGAGCTGATTCTCCGCTTGTTCGTCTTTTACGTCGGAGGAGGCGCTAACCGTCGCCAGTAACGCTCCGTCGGCCGATCGAAGGTCGCGAACTTTCCTCGCCGCCTCGGCCGGGGAGGCCGACCCAGGAACACGCACCGAGCAGTCGGAAAGCCCAAGGTGCAGTTCCATAAGCGTGGCCGACGTTTTGAGGACGTCCTCGAGAGGGTGATTCGCCAAAACGCGATCGAGCACAGCCCCGAAGACGGCTTGCGATGGAAGGACCTGCTCCTGCTGCAGAGTTCCCTCACTCAGCGAAATGGTAGCGGACCGTTCCATCAGCCTCCTTATCGACAGAGTGGAAACCGCCACGAGTTTTTCGCAGCTATGGCGTAGAAAAATCTACACCTAGAGCCTCGCGAATCGCTGGATGGTACGAGGGATAGCGGAGTTCTAATCCAAGAACGGTCCGTAGCTCGTCCCCCCTTACGCGCCGATCAGAGCGCCGCGTGGCATGAAGGGGCTCAGGGTCGGCCGGGAAAGCAGCGGATATCCCGAGGATTTCAGCGGTGAACTGTGCAATTTCAAGCGATGGACATGGATGATCGTCGGCGACCGGCCACGCGCCTTCGATGTCGGACTCAAGCATGCGAACGACGATGCGTGACAGATCATGCACATGAATTCGGGAAATGTAGTTTCCTTGTTCGCCTGGGCCCAGCCGGAATGTGCCTTCCTGAACCCGCCGGTGTATGCCACGATCCGGTCCATAGATTGCCGCGGGACGAAGAACAGCGCCGGACCACCGACCGTTGAGTATGCTCTGTTCAGCAACGACTCTGGCGACCATCTCGGGCCTGTCCGGCGCTGCCGAACTGGCGGCATCGACGTGCTTCTGCGCGCCGTAGACACCGGTTGTCGAGACGTAGATTAGGCGTGACGGTTGTCTCTCGGCGAGTGCAGCTGTGATATGCGGCAGAACATTGGGAATCGAGTATAGGACCCGTGCCTCGAACGGAATAAAGGAGAGGTCAACGGATGGATCGGAAACCTCGAAGGATACGCGATCATGGCGGCGGGTCCGAGAAGTGGCAATCACCGGAACATCATCGGCGCGAAGGTGGTCCAGCACCCGCTGTCCGGTATAGCCGCAGCCGAGGATAACAACAGGAGTCTTATTCATCGGGGCGGGTCTTTGGCGCACCGAAAGCCCAGATCCGGAGCTCGGCGAACGCCCGGCGTAGCGACGACCTTCCACGCGGCAGCTGCCGAGAGCGGCTGGAGAAAGGAACCGCCGCGTACATGGAACGCCGGCCCATCGATATGCCCTGGATCGGACGTGCGGGTCCACTCGGCCGCGTTGCCTGCCATATGCAGGGCGCGGGCTGGACTGGCATGCTGGGGCATGGAGTCGGCGGGGAGCAATCCTTGCGCAGACACTGCCGGGCTTCCGAGGACATTGGCCCTGCGCGGCTCCGCGGTATCGCCCCAGGGGTAGGCGGCGCCACGAGTCCCACGGGCGGCCTTCTCCCACTCGAGCGAGTCCGGGAGGCGCTTCCCGGCCCATTTCGCGAATGCAGCAGCGTCTTCTACGGTCACGTTGACGACAGGTAGTTCCGGGGATGAGGTGTCCAAACCTGGCGGAGGCGAGTGCCGCGCCGCCTCGCAGAACAGACGGAACTGAGCGACCGTCACCTCGGTTGCGTCGATATAGAAGGCGGGTACGACTGCCGTCTCCGAAGCCTGGGGGCCATGCCGGAACACTCCGGCGGGGACGAGATACATCTTTCCGGAACCCGTATCGAGAGTAAAAGGCAGTGTTTTGAGCGATGGCTGGCGCTTGTACCAGATCAGACCTGCCGATGCAACCAGTACTAAGACGACCACAAAGGCGGCGACCAGCGGGCCACTGACCCGCCCCGGTTCTCGTTCAGCTTCAGCCATGAGGTGACTTTAACCAGAATAACGGGCGGCTGCGCATCTGAAGCGTTTGTTTCGCGTTACCTGATGGAGTGTTGTGGCATCCAAATAGTACAGAGGATCGGATCGGGCATGGGTAAAAAGTACCGAAACCGAAACTGGCCGGAAACATCCTTACATTTAAGGACTTAACGTGTTTGCAAAAGGGTGCTACACTGGTTCGCGCACCTGTCTTAGCCACAAGCCAGTTATCCTCGATCCTGCCGGAGGATACTTCTGCGCAAAATTCCGGCATGGTGAGCTCCTGTCTGCCCCGGGCGGGTCACACACCAGATCAGTGCAACTCAGGGGAGGTGACTCTGAATGGATTCTTTCGAAGAGCAATATCTCACTGACGCGGCCGAACCGCTAATCACGTTCGACGACGACGCAGCATTTTTCCACCCTGAGGAGCAGGACGCTGAAGACGCACAAGCTAACCAACAAGTAGAAGAATCCATTTACACGGACGATCCCGTCCGGGTGTACCTCCGCGAGATGGGCGCTGTTCCGCTGCTCACCCGCGAAGGCGAAGTAACGCTCGCGCGCAAGATGGAGCGCGGCAAACTGCGTATGCAGAAGTCGATCAGCCGTTCTCCCATGATCCAGCAGATCGTGGTCGAGATGGCCGACGCTGTCCGCGCAGGCACCCAGGAACTGGATGAGCTCGTCGATCTGGGCAACGCTGAGATCGAAGAGGACAGCGCAGCCGATAAGAAGCGGCGCGACGAGATCCGGCAGATGTTCTTCGAGGTTGCGACCAGCTACAAGAAGCAGCAGGGCCTGCTCGAGAAAGCAACCGCCGCACCGGCCAGCAACAAGAAACTACGCCGCAAAGCGGTACTCAGGTACAGCCGATCCCGGGTGGAGACGTCCCGGGCAATGCGTCTGATTCCGTTCTCTCTCATACGCTGGAAGCAGTTCACGCATGAATTGGAGCGCGCGGCCGACGAGTTGTCGCATCTCGAGTCGGAGTTGCAACGGCTCGAAGTTAATCCTGATCCCAACATTCAGGTCCGTGTTCGCGACCTGAAGCGTGAGGTAAGGAAGCGCGAGCTGATGGCCGGCTCGAGCCTGAACGATCTCCGCCACATTCTGACGGTCATTCGGACTGGCGAGCATGAGGCCGAGCGCGCCAAGAAAGACCTCGTTGAGGCCAACCTCCGCCTGGTCGTCTCGGTCGCGAAGAAGTACGTAAACCGCGGTCTGCACCTGCTCGATTTGATCCAGGAAGGCAACATCGGTCTGATGCGTGCCGCCGACAAGTTCGAGTATCGCCGTGGCTACAAGTTCTCGACGTATGCGACATGGTGGATTCGTCAGGCAATCACACGCGCGATCGCCGACCAGTCGAGGACGATCCGCATTCCCGTTCATATGAACGAGAGCATGAACAAGTTCCTTCGGGCCACCCGAGAGCTGGAGAAGGAGATGGGTCGTGCTCCGACCAATGAAGAGATCAGCCGGCGAATGGACATCCCGGTGGAGAAGGTCCAGAAACTGAAGACCATCTCCCGCGACCCGGTGTCGCTCGAGACGCCCGTCGGCCGCGATGGCGAGTCCGCGCTGGGCGATCTGATCGAGGATCGGTGGGTGGGTTCACCGGTCGATGCAGTGATCGACACGAACGTTCGTGATGAAACCGCGAATATTCTGAAGACGCTGTCGCCCAAGGAAGAGAAGGTCATTCGGCTTCGTTTCGGCATCGGATGTGAGCGCGAACACACGCTCGAAGAGATCGGGCAGGAGTTCGACGTCACTCGCGAGCGTATCCGTCAAATAGAAGCCAAAGCGCTCCGCCAGCTTCGATCGCCGGAGCGGGCCCGTCACCTTCGCGCGCTGTTAGCAGCGCGTTAGTTGCAAAGTACCCGTACCCAAGTACCATAAAGAGCACCTCGGTGATATGATCTTTCGCCGAGGTGCTCTTTATGTCTGCGTGCCTTAAAATACTCACCGTCGCGACGATCTTCGCTCTGTCCGCTTTCCCCCAGGGACTTACAGGTTCGCTTACCGGAACGGTAGTGGACGCCTCCGGCGCTGCTGTCGCAGGAGCAATGGTCACTCTGACCAACATCGCGACCAGCCAGACAAGGGAAGTGGTGTCCCAAGCCGACGGCGACTTCGTCTTCACGCAACTCTTGCCCGGCACGCTCCGGCTCAGTGTCACCGCAAAGGGCTTCCGCACGTATGAGCAGAACGACATCGTCCTGACTGCCACGGAACGCCTCGTCGTTGGACGCGTTGACTTGCAGGTCGGCGAGCTAAGTCAGGTCGTCGAGGTGAAAGCCGAGGCCGCGAGGCTGCAGACGGAGTCGGCGGAGCGCAGCGGTCTGATCTCCACGGACCAGACCGAGAACATTCCGCTGAAAGGGCGCGATTACCTGGGCCTGGTACGGCTCCTTCCGGGCGTCGTCGACACGCAGAATCGCAATGCCCCCGGCTGGAACAATTTCAGCGGTATCAGTATCAATGGAAACCGTACCGGGACGGTGAACCTGACTCTTGATGGCGTGTCATCGCTCGATACGGGTTCGATGACCGGACCATATCTCGCTCCATCGATCGATGCCGTCGCCGAGATCAAAGTACTTCTGACGAACTACCAGGCTGAGTACGGGCGTTCTTCAGGAGGTACGATCAACACGATCATCAAGAGCGGAACGCGTGACCTGCACGGGGGAGCCTACTACTTCCATCGGAACGAGGCCCTGAATGCAAACGAGTTCTTCCGAAATCGTGACGGTCTCCGCCGCCCCATGTACCGTTTTCACTCCCCCGGGTACTTTCTCGGCGGACCTATTGCGATCGGGACGTTGAATCGCAACCGCGAG
>DASQEG010000409.1:0-2000 GCA_035633775.1 Bryobacteraceae bacterium | reverse complement strand
CCAGTAGTCCGTCCGGCTTGGGTCCTTCGCCGCAGCCTGGGAGTAGAGCAGGTAGGCGGTTGCGAAGTCCTTCGCTTTTTCGGCTTTGCGACCACGCTTGAAAAGCTCACGCGCGCTCGGCTCCGCGCCCGGACACACGTGGACCATCAGCAGAACTGCCAAACATATCCGCAGAAGCGCCAAACTTATCTGACGTCTGCTGGCCTGTGTTCGTGCAACCTATTCTATGGTGGCCGAGGCGGCGGCGCCCGGGTCAATCGGGGTCACGCTTTCCACCTTGATCTTCAGGACCTTGCCTTCCCGCTCTGTCTGACGGCGGCGCTGAGGTGGAACATCTGGAATCAGGCCGTCGTGGGGATGCTTGCGTCCGCGCTCGCGCTGGTCGACCCGCGAATTGCCGCTGCCGTCCTTGGGTAGACGTTCTCCCTCGCCAGCCTCCCACCACAACGTGGACTCAGCTGCGTACTTGGCCACCATATCCATGAGGCGATGGACGCTGGTAGCTTCCATCTTGCTGAAACGCCGGTCTTCCCCGTCCGTCGACATGGTCGCCTCGTCCATGTCGATGCTGAAGGTGATCCGCCGGGATCCCTCGAATTTACCCTTGTCCGCAAGCGAACCGTCGATGACGACCCACGTCAGCTTGTGGTCAACCGGATTCCAGGTCACCGACTCGAGCCGGCGGGCCTTCTGAGCGTCCTGCGCTGTTGCCGCGGATGTTAACGCCAGAGCAAGGAAAGCTGAGGCAAGAATTGGGCGTGAGAGGTTCATTCGTTCACTCGCTTGAAGTACAGGATGCATCCGAGCGCCTGTGCGGCTCAGGCATTTTCGCTTAGCACGGCAGTCGCCATCGTTCTATGTTGTTGCCCGGATTGCTTTGATGATCGCGCCAGCTGAGCACATCTTACCGTTGCGGCCGAATCCATCAGCAAATCGTACTCCCGAACGCACCCGCGGCGCCAGCGGGGTGCGGAGATGACCGATGGCTACGCAGCGCCGGTTGCCCTCGCCGACGGACTTGCCGGCCGGACGATCGCCAGCCCGGCTACCAGGGCCAGCAGCGATGCGGCGCCGACGGCAATCATTGGCAGCACAAAGCTTCCCGTCGCGTGCGTGGTTCGTCCGACTGCCCACATAGCGACTGCGCCTGCAAGAGATCCTGACCCGCCCAGCAGGCCGGCTGCGGTGGACACGTGCTTGTGCGAAACCTCCTGTGCCATGGTGAGATACATCGCAATCCAGGCTCCAGCTCCGAAATTCGCGAGCACGAGCAGCGCCACGGCCTGCTGAATGCCCGCGGCAAACGGAACGAGAGAGCAACATGCGAGGGTCAGCGTGGCGACAACGAAGATAAGTATTCGGGCCCGGGCGAGGGTTACGCCGCGTTTGGCGAGCAACAGCACTCCGGCTCCGCTGAACAGATACCCAAGGTCAAGGCCGAGGTAGATCAGCGTCAGCACCAACCCGAGTTCTTTCCCTGGTTGCAGCCCGCGAGCCTGGACGAAGTACGCCGGGAGCCAGTTTACGTTGAAGTAAAGACACGGATTGACAAGAATGGTAAGCGCGAAAACCTTCCAGAAACGTGGTGAGACCAGCAGTTCACGGTAGACCTGCGCGGCCGTCGCACTGCTCGCATTGCGCGGTTCCGGCTCCCACACAGGCTGAAACTCTCTCCGCCGGGTGAACGTAATCCACATCAGGAACCAGACTGCCCCGAGCGAAGCCACAGCGATGAATCCCCAGCGCCACCCGAACGACTGGGCTAACCCAAGTATGAGTGCCGGTGCGATCAGCGCGCCGACGCTGGTTCCGCTCGTAAAGATGCCGTTGCCAAGGGAGCGTTCTTCGGGCGGCAGCGCCCGGGCCACGATACGCATTGCAGCCGGCCAGTTGACCGACTCCGTGATCCCGAGCAGAAGGCGGAAGAAGATTAGCCCCGCAAATCCTGTGGCCAGCGCTGTGAGGCCTGCGGAGAGGGACCAGAGCAGAACGCCCACGCC
>DASQEG010000408.1:0-1953 GCA_035633775.1 Bryobacteraceae bacterium | reverse complement strand
CCGTGAGGTTCCGCTCCAGTCCCATCTGCGCGGTAAGGCAGAACTGGCAGTTCACGGGACACCCAACCTGCGATGAGATACAGATCGTGTCGCGGCTCTCCTCGGGCATCAGGACGGTCTCTACTGTGAGGCCATCGCTCAGCCGCAAGAGATACCGGCGTGTGCCGTCGCGCGAGTCGAAGAACGACGCAACCTCGGGCAGCCCATGCTGAAAGTGCTCAGCGAGCCGGTGACGCAGCGCCACAGGTAAGCTGGTGATTTCCTCAGGCGTCCGGACGCGCTGCGCGTAGATTGCGTGGTAGATCTGTTTCGCGCGAAAACCGGGCTCCTTCGGGCCCAGTGCCTCGCGCAAATCCCCGAGTTCCATGCCCACCAGAGACTGCCCGTTCACATCTACAGTGTACGGTTCCGGAGCGCGCCACGTTCCAGTGTCACAATCATCTCCTACCGTATGGCTATTCCCTATGAGGAGTTCGTCGGCAATGCCGATCCATTTGCTGTGCTCGAGACCACAGCTTCACGCATTGCGGAGATGACCGCCGGCTTGAGTCCGGAACAGATTGCAGCCGCGCCCGCGCCCGGCAAATGGTCCATCCACCAAATCGTCGCCCACCTCGCAGACGCGGAGCTCGTCGGTCAGGGCCGCATCCGGTTCATGCTCTTCGAGGACAATCCACCCCTGCAAAGCTGGGATCAGGACCGGTGGATGCAAGGCTGGAACCGTGAGGGAGAAAGCTGGGAGGCAAGTCTGGACCGCTTTCGTGTCCTTAGGGAAGCGACACTGAGGCTCCTGCGAGCCATTCCCGAATCTGATCGTCATCGGACCGGGGTTCATTCGGAACGCGGTTTACAGACGGCGTGGGACCAGCGCATCCTGCACGCCGGCCATGACATCAACCATCTGCGGCAGATTGAGGCAGCTGCGGGTCGGGGTCGCAACGCGGGCGCCTGAGCGGAGACTAGCGACCGGGGTGGTACGTCCTTATTGGGTGCCGGCGGTTTCTGCTGCTCGCCTGGCCTCGAGCTCAAGCGCTCGGCGTGCGCTGTCCGGCACGATACGCCAGTTGTTGTCAGGCGCACTGGGCAGAGTACGTGACGAGTAGTAGCGGATCATCATGTCGCGAATCTCTTCGTACGATCGCCACACGACGGGAAGTCCCCGCAGCATTGTGTAGCCGCCGCTTCCCCCTGCCCGGTAGCTGTTTACCGCGATCTTCAGCGGCTGCTCATCGGCCAGCGGCTTGCCGCGGAAACGCAAATTTCTGATCCTTTGACCCGCAAGCGCGGTGGCGTCGACGTCATACGTGACACCCTGCGCCAAATCGAGGTTGTAGCCAGGCACCGATCGGTCGAGTGCAGCACCGGATTTGCAGGATGGTTGCGCGCACGTGTAAATTCTGGCGGCGTTCTCAAGCGCCAGCCGTAGAACGCGTCCATTTCCCTGCAACGTGTACAGCTCGTTGTCATAGATGTACAAGGCAGCAAGTTCCCGGACCGTGACCGGCCCTTTCCGGACCATCGCACGAGGATTGAAGGCCGATGCGAGCGACACATCAGCTTTCCCATAATGCAGCTGCACCTCATGGATTGCGTCGATCAAAGCCGTGTCCTGAACCCTGCTCGTGGCGGCGGACAATTCCGCCGGAGCCGCAGTGACGCGCGTCTCAAGGTACTGCTCGGCCGCTGCGTGGTACGGTCTCGCCAGTTCGAGAACAGAAGCATCCGGCACCGTGTCGGCACTCACAGGAATGAGCCGGCTTCGCTTCGACCGCACGGTCCACTTGCCACCAACCTCGCTCAGTTCAAGGTCGATTGCGCCCAGCGACATGCCCCAGTTCTTCGGCTGCACCAGAAGCACTTCACCGATACGCCCTTCGGGCAGGGTTTGGTGCGTGTGACCGAAGACGATCGCATCGATGCCTTTCACCTCGGAAGCGACCCGGAACACGACAT
>DASQEG010000407.1:0-2995 GCA_035633775.1 Bryobacteraceae bacterium | reverse complement strand
GGACTGCAGGATATCAGAAGGTCTTACTTTCTGTCCCATGAGTGTTTAGCGACGATCGCGCGGCAATCGCTTATTCGGCTCAACATGACCTGAACCGCGGGATTCCTAAGCCGCTCCGGCGGATATCACTGAGCTGGACTAATCGTGCGGAGCGCCGGCGGACTTTCCGTGATGTTTGCTCGCGATCTGAGGAACCATTTGTTCCATACCGAGCGCACGCAACACCCCCGCCTGCATCGGCGCGACAATCTCGTTGACCTTGTTCGCCCCGAAATCGAGACCACAGACGGTGCGCATGGCTCGTTGGCCTGCCGGCGTGTTGACCAGCCGAAGAATGGCATCGCCGACCTCCTGAGGATTAGGAGCTTCAGCAGATGCAAACAGCTGGGCGAACTGCGCGATGAATTGACCCCTGATTCCAGCAAGTTGTCCGTAGCCACTCAGCCGATCAACTCCGACGGGCCCGGGGCTGTTCGCCAGCAAATGCGTTGGGTACGGTCCCGGTTCCACTACGATGCTCTCGACACCCGTTCCTGCGAGTTCGTAATTCAGGACCTCGGCATAGGCTTCCTGCGCGAACTTGCTGGCGCAGTAGAACGCACACGCGGGGAACAGAATGCGGCCGACTATCGAAGTCACGTGTATCAGCAATCCGGTCTTTGCTGTGCGCATGAATGGAAGAACAGCTTGCGACACTCGAACGGTTCCCATGAAGTTGACGTCCATCTGATGAGCGACCTGTTCTTCTGTGAAACCTTCGGCGAGGCCGATTGACATCAGCCCCGCATTGTTGACGACCGCGTCGATCCTACCCTGCTCACGAATGACCAAGTCGACAGCTGCCTGAACCGACGACGTGTTCTGGACGTCGAGTTCGATCACCCGAACTCTCAGGTTCTCGTCAGCGGCGAGTCGCTGCAGTTCCGAGGCGCGCTCAGCGTTCTTTGCTGTGACTTCGCGCATGGAGGCGTAGACGATGTGACCCGCCCTGGCCAGCGTCTCCGCCGTGAGGCGGCCTATCCCGGTGCTGCTACCGGTTATCAAGACGACGGAAGCCATGGTTATTCTCCTTTTTAAAAATGACTGCACGATAGTATAAGGCCCTGCCGGCCGCGAAAGTGGAACGACTTTCCGCCTTATCAGCATTCCTCGCTCACCGACAACACGGTTCTGCGGGCGACCTCCAGAACCCATGCACCAGCGCCGGTTTCAAGCAAGCGTATCCGCCTGTGCTGGTTCGCCCGTGCCGGTCGGCTCCCGAGTCTAGTACCTTCCCAGACGTTCACGCTTTCCGGAAGCCCGGCTAACATCACGGCGTCGCGACACTGGGTGCGAGGCCGGTATGCCATCCATACAAATGTGACCGACTGGATAGTTCCCTCACGGTGCAATACGTGCCTCTCGATTCGAACTCGCAGCGTCACCTCCTGGCACGCTACATCGTCATTCCGGCCGTAAGATGGCGCAAACATCGGGAATACCAAAGTTCCGGGGAGCGATAGAGTTTGCGGCAACCGAGTCTCAGGTTTGCCGTGTTGCTTAGGGAACCCAATCTCTACTTGTCCGGCGAAACGCGCGTAGAGTTCCAAAACATGCAGATGACGGTGACCGGCGCAAGTGACGCGATCACTACGGACGGTATGAAGGAGCAGATCCATAAGTGGCGCAGTGTACGTGGAAAGGTTTACTTCCCCGAGGGGGGTTCTACGTCGCGCGGCGCAGTGCTCACACTTACGCTCGAAGATGCTTCACGAGCAGACGCGCCCGCCGAGTTACTCGGCGAGCGCCGCATGGGCCTGACCGAAGTGGGTCGACAAAATGGCCGAGCTGAGGTTCGACGAACAGCATTCGGGGTGGCAGGTGACGTATCGCGATTCCGTCGAACATCGACGGCCTTACGATTCGTGGTTATTTCGGTTCGATACTCCTACTTTGATGGGGCCAAGAGGCGAGCAAAGCCAGACCATCGCAGATTCATTTCGAGATGGCGAAGATGCCGCGGCCCTGGCTCTGCCTCAGGCCGATTGGTGGTCATGTCTGATGATGCAGCTGAGAAGTCTTCAGAACGCGTCAAGCTTATGCGGCGTCAGACCAGAAGTATCGATGGTGAAGCCCACCGAGCCGTTCACTCGCGGCCACCCTGGTGAGCGGTGAAGGTCGGTGTTCGGTCGGCCGTCGCTTCGGCGTGTCCTTTGCAAGCGAATCGTGAATGCGGTCATCGTGGTAATAAACAACATATTCGCGAAGCAGCCGCCGCAGATGACCTTCGTTCAGCGCAATGATATGGTCGAGAACCTCACGGCGACAGCTTCCGATCCAGCGCTCCGCGATCCCGTTCTGCCACGGCGCCTGAACGCTCGTTCGCTTCGCCTTCAGCCCTGTGCACCTCAGGAAGGTGATTACATCAGCGTTGAATCTCGAATCGCGGTCCAGAATGACGTACCGGTATGGACCGGCTTCTGGGAACGCCTCACGCAATTCTTGTAGAACCCACTCGGATGTCGGCTTCGACGTCACATTGAAGTGCAGCATCCGGCGGCGACCATGCTCGATGACAAAGAAGCAATACAGCTGTCGGAACGTTACTGTCGGGACGGTGAAGAAATCCAGCGCGATGATCATTTCGCGATGGTTCCGAAGGAACGTCAACCAGCTCTTTCCGGGATCGCCACGCCGTTGCACGCACTTCAGGTAGCGGGAGATGCTCCTCTCGGAGACTTCGAAGCCCAGCTTGAGCAACTCGCCGCGGATCTTTGGCGCTCCCCAACCGGGATTGTCGTGTGCGAGCCGACGAATCAGATCGCGGACTTCATGACTGATTACTGGTCTGCCGGGACGCCGACCAGATCGCCAGTGCCAATACCATCGGAATTCTGCCCGATGCCAGGCGACGACCGTGTCTGGCCTGACGATGAGGAGTGCACCCGTCCAGCCGGACCAGACTCGGCGGAGTGCGATCCAGAACAGGCGGTCGAAAGAGGTCAATCGCGGCCGC
>DASQEG010000406.1:0-5244 GCA_035633775.1 Bryobacteraceae bacterium | reverse complement strand
AGCGTCTCCGAGGCAGGCAAGCGGACTTAGTGCCCAAGCGTAAGGAGATGACCGATGAAACAGACTGGTTTCCACTGTGCGCCAACCACGGTTCTGATCGTCGCGACCACGTAGTGTGCAGTCGGGAGCCCACGGCAGGCTTCCCGGCCGGCACGAGAGCGCCCCAAACTTGAACAGTCAATGGAGAACGCATGTGACGGTAGGCCACCGCAGCAGAGATCCGTTCCGCCGGACTAGTCTGCCTGCGGACGGTTCGTGTCGTCCCGAGCACACGTGTAGAGAATGGAGGACTTTATGCAACGACGAACTCTCGCTGCAGTTTCCTTGTGCGCCCTGTTGGGTGCATCGGATGCCGCTGCTGATCAATGGAACAAGCGAACCAGACTCGACCTGGATGAAACCGTTCAGGTTCCCGGTGCGACGTTGAAGCCAGGCAAGTACGTCGTGAAACTCGCCGACTCACCAGCGAATCGCCACATTGTCAGGTTCTTCAATGAAGATGAGTCACAGGTCATCGCCACCGTCCTCGCGATTCCGAACCAGAAGATGCGACCCTCTGGCGAGACCCAGCTCGGCTGGTATGAAACGCCTGCCGGAGAACCTCCGGCGCTGCGGTCGTGGTTTTACCCCGGTGATACGTTCGGTCAGCAGTTTGTCTACCCGAAAGAGCAGGCGAGAGCCATTGCCGGAAAGACCCGGCGGAACGTGCCTGCCATGGACGATGATGCCGCCAAGCGGCTGAACTCGCGCGCCACCAGAGACGACGCACCTCCCGTTTGGGACGAGAAGGCTCGGATCTACTCGTGGGGGCCTGACAATCGAGAAACAACGCTAGACGAAGGCTTCAGCGCGGACGAGCGGACCGACAGAGATCCCGCATATCGGGACCGCCAGAAGAACTATGAACGTTACGGCCGGTTTGGCAACGGCTCGGAGGGCACTCGCGCGCGCGAAAAGCGGTAGGTACTTATGCACCAGACTCCCGGGCAGTTTAATGCGGAGCCTGGTGCATTCCAACCGCTGCTGCGCAGGTCATCTCAATCCTGCGAGGTTCCATCTTCCGAGTCAGGTCTCGCGAAGGCGCGGGATCTCTGCACGACCGCTCCGAGCCTCTCTGTACCTCAAGAACGCCGCGCGTAGTTGTTGCGCACCTATTCTCAGGATGGAGGTTTCACGCCGCCCTCACACGGTCCGGTGGGTCGTCGCGCGGAGCTGAGTTGGCCTGGATGCTCAAGAATTCCCCACGCCGCTGAACGCACGCGGCGATCCGACATCCTGTAAACATTACGGTCCATTAGGTAATGCACGAAGCCCGTTGCAAAGCCCACAGCGACCAGCGCAGGAATCCAGGAAGAAGTACGTAATCCGGCCGCGAAGGCTCCGAATAACCAGTCTCCGTAATACGTGCCATCCTGCCGGTTGGCTTCTATCTCAAAGAATGGCAGCAGCAGGACTGAAAAGAAGGTGAAAACGAGCACGAGCGCCCAAGGCCGGGCATTCAATGCATGGACGAAGCCTCGGACAGCGCCGCCTGCGGGCGCCGGCTCTCTTCTGGCAGTTTGTGAAGCGAGACCCGTTGCCAGGATCCAATGCTGCGAGGTCCAGACCACAAGGAAAAGAAAGAGGCTGCGCGGCCGAAGCGCAACGACGACCATAGCTGCCAATCCCACGATGTAAAGCACGCGGGGCAGCGAGTGGTGCGGTGCGCGCACCTCCGCAACGAGCATGAAGACGGTTACGATCAGCAAGACGAGTATCGCGGCTTCGCGGATCGGCTCCTGATTCGATGCAAGCCAGGCAGCCAGGAACCAACGGTCCATCCATACTCCCTGATAAGCAACGGATCCGGCGAGGATGTCGGCAAGAAAGACGAGAGCGCCACCCACCCCCAAAGCGTAGATCCGATCGAGACGTCGCGTCCGCGCACAGCGCGCGCGATTGGCCCGCGTTCGATAGAGAGAGAGGGCACCGAAATGCTGCAACGCAAAATGGTGCGTCACAAACGCATAATCGAGGATCGCCATGCCCACAAGCCGCTCTTCGCGCGTCCACGGAAATACCTCGTCGGCCGGCAGAAAGACTGCAAAGCAAGCGGTTATTATCAGCAGCGGGAGCACGACGAATCGCACCGGCTCATCACGAAGAAGCGGCCTGTATGCTTCTGTGCAGTAGGCGAGCCAGGTGCTGCACAAACGATGGCCGATCCAGAACAACGCCGTCACCCCAAAGTAGAGAACATTGAGCGGGCTTGATTCCGCATCGGCATCTCCACTGGCCAGCCAGACGACGAGCGGCACGAGCCAAAGCGCATTAAGCATCCACACGCCATCCCAGACTGGACCGCGGACCCAGGAGGATGAACGCACGGCCGGCGACTCTGTCGGCAACAAGGCGACGGTCGTCTCTGGCACCTTCACGATTCAAGTCCTCCGAATAATGCCCACCGATTGTACTCTGCGCGTGTGGAGTTAAGGGCTGACGGACTACTCGTCAGCGAATTCGTCCAGGAGCAACGAACCGCGCTATCCGTCGCCTCACTGAGGATAGTCGACTTCCATGTATGTCTTCTGTCTAGAGGAAACAGAGTACTCCTGACGCGCGCGTAAGAGGAGCCCGCAAACACATTTTGGATGGCTCTGTTCCAGTTCGAGAACGGAAAGTTCAACATTCTGCGCCAGGAGGAACGTCAAAGAGGCCGCTGAATCGACATTGGCGCAGGCTTCGAGCCGGGACGAGGGTAGCAAGGCTGGTAACAGCCACCCGGGCTCCCTGCGCCAGCGGCCCTGTGTGTCCGTGACCGTGCCCAGAATTCTTCCGGTCGATGTCTGCCCGCGGGGGACGACTGACAGGAGTAGTGTGGAAACTGGAGAGCTGCCACGGACCTAAATGATGTACCTGATCGACGAAACAGCAGCACGGTGGCACGGCTCTGTCATCACCTGCATGAAGCTCCGACAAGAAGTTTTTTTTGGCGGCCCTGTCGATTTGGAGAAAGTCGTCCGTCGTGGAGGTGTCAGCCTCGGAGACGCCGAGGGACAACGAAAGGATACTGAACATATGAAATACCTTGCTTTGGTCTACGGAAACGAATCAGCGGATCTCTCCCGCCCCAAAGAAGAGCAGGAGAAGGAGATGCAGGCATACTTCTCTTTCACCGAAGAGATCGGGAAAGCAGGCATCATGGTTGCGGGCGAGGCACTGCACCCCACCTCGACGGCGACGACGGTGCGCATTCGCGACGGGAAGCTCACGACTACCGACGGACCTTTTGCCGAGACGCGCGAACAGCTCGGAGGCTACTACGTCCTCGAGTGCAGCAATCTCGATGAAGCCATTCAGTGGGCGTCGAAGATCCCGCATGCCGGCTATGGCTCAATCGAAGTCCGGCCGATCGTTGATTTCTCGCAAATGGCGTCGGCTTAGGACAGCGATATGGACTACATGTTCCTGATCTACAGCGACCCGGCGGCGCAGTGGACGCCTGAAAGAATGCGGGCGGCGACAACCGCACACTGGGGTGTCATGGACGACGCGGCAGGTCGCGGTGTCCTGAAATCCTGCAGCCCGCTAGCCCCGCCTGCAACCGCGGTCACCGTGAGGTGCGCCAACGGCTCGACGACGATGACCGACGGTCCTTTCGCCGAGACCCGAGAGTTCCTCGCCGGATACTACGTGATCGCCTGCGACGATGCGGCGGACGCGAAGTACTGGGCCGAGCGGATCTCGGCGGCGGGCTGCGGCAGCACGGTCGAGGTTCGCGCTTCGGCGCCGGTATCGGCGCGCCTCGCAGCTCATGCCTGAAGTCCGCGCTGTAGTCGAGCGGGTTTTTCGGGAAGAATCCGGCCGGATTCTGGCAACCCTGATCCGGCTCTCCGGTTCTTTTGACCGCGCGGAGGAAGCTTTCCAGGAAGCCTTCACCTCGGCGTTGCTCGACTGGCAACTTACTGGCGTCCCCCAGCAGCCTGCGGCGTGGATCACAACTGTCGCTCGCCGCAGGCTGCTCGACGCTGTTCGCCGGGACGCAACCCGGAGGCGGGCCGGAACAGCGCTGGCCTACGAGACTCCAGTGCTGTGCGAACCGGAACAGATGAAGGAGGAAAACCCGGTGCGTTATCCGGACGACCGTTTACGCCTGATCTTCACCTGCTGTCATCCGGCCATCCACATTGACGCACAGGTTGCGCTGACGATGCGCACGCTCTGCGGTCTGACAACGCCGGAGATTGCTCGCGCGTTTCTCGTGCCCGAGGCCACTCTGGCTCAGCGGCTAGTTCGGGCAAAAAGGAAGATTCAGGATGCCCGCATCCCTTACGAAGTGCCCGCGCCGGAGCGGATCCCGGACAGGCTCGCGGCCGTGCAGGCGGTCGTGTACCTCGTTTTCAACGAAGGGTATGCAGCGACGTTCGGACCCGATCTGGTACGGACCGAACTATGTGACGAAGCCATCCGGCTGGGCCGACTGCTTTGTTCGCTGATGCCGGAGCAACCGGAGAATGCAGGACTCCTTGGCCTGATGCTGCTGCACCATTCCCGCCGCCGAGCGCGAACGTCACCCGACGGCCGACTGCTGACCCTCGAAGCTCAGGATCGAACGCTCTGGGACGGAGATGCCATAGCCGAAGGGTCCGCACTGGCAGAGAGGGCTCTGCGGATGAGGCGTCCCGGTCCCTATCAGCTGCAGGCAGCGATCGCTGCGGTTCACGCCCAGGCCACCCATGCCGAGCAAACAGACTGGCGGCAAATCGCTGCCCTGTACGGAGAACTCTCGCGCATCCACCCTTCTCCCGTTGTGCGGCTGAATCAGGCCGTTGCCATCGCAATGGGCGAGGATCTGAGCCGGGGGCTCGCCCTGGTCGATGCCATTGAGGGCCTGGACAGCTATCACCTCTTTCACGCCGCCAGAGCCGAGCTGTTGCTGAGGCTGGAACGATGGCCGGAAGCGGCAGAAGCATACTCGAGCGCACTGGAGTTCGTCTCGAACCTGGTTGAGCGGCGATATCTGGAAGAGCGATACTCGACCGTCGCCGCAAGGACCGCTCTTTAAGATGGCGCTCAACGCCCGGGCTGCCGTTTCCGAGCACGTCCTGAAGAAGTGAAGGTACCTCGGCACATGCGGAAGCTGGAGCAAACTCCGGAGCCGCGTCCTGCGACCTTCCAGATCTACTTCCGTTTACGGCGAACGCAGCCAGGATACAGCTTCTTCAGCTTCTCGACTTTCGGATCGGAGATGTTGACGATGTAGGG
>DASQEG010000405.1:0-3508 GCA_035633775.1 Bryobacteraceae bacterium | reverse complement strand
TGCCGAAGTCCCCTTACGCCGCACAGAAGCTGATGGGTGAGTACTACGCCAGTGTTTTCAGTTCGTGCTTCGCGCTGGATACTGTTTCGCTCCGGTTCTTCAACGTCTACGGCCCGCGGCAGGATCCTTCTTCACCCTATTCCGGGGTGCTTTCGATCTTCATGCGGTCGATCCTCGAACGGACTCCGCCGACGCTTTTCGGCGACGGGAACCAGACACGCGACTTCACCTACGTCGAGGACGTGGCGGCGCTCGTTTGGAAGGCCGCTCATGCAGGCAAGGCTGCCATGGGGAAGACCTACAATGCCGGGAACGGGAACCGTTACAGCCTGAACGAAGTATGGGAAACGCTGCAGAAGCTCACCGGCGTCAACATTCCGGCCCAGTACGGTCCGCCTCGTGCGGGTGACGTCAGGGACTCACAGGCGGACACTGCCTCGGCCGTGCGCGACCTGGGCCACGCTCCCCAATTCAGTCTGGAAGAGGGTCTCGAACGTACCTTCAACTGGTACCGTAGCGATCTCGAGGCTCAGCGGCGGTAAAATGGAGGTGGTCCTCCATGTCGTTCATCCAGAATCAGTTTGAAAAGAACTTTCTGACCACTTCGGTGGACTATGTGTTCAACTGGGCACGACAGTCCTCCTTGTGGCCGCTGACCTTCGGACTCGCATGCTGCGCGATCGAGATGATCGCATCCACCACATCGCGGTTCGACATTGCGCGTTTCGGCGCGGAAGTGTTTCGGCCGAGTCCGCGCCAGTCCGACCTGATGATTGTGGCCGGTACGGTCACGCTGAAGATGGCTCCGGTGCTGAAGCGCATCTACGATCAGATGCCCGATCCGAAATGGGTGATCTCCATGGGCGCGTGCGCTGCTGTCGGCGGCCCCTTCAACACCTATTCGGTGCTGCAGGGCGTCGACCGCATCGTCCCCGTGGATGTCTATGTCACGGGGTGCCCGCCCCGGCCGGAGAATCTTTTCTACGGCCTTCTTAAGCTGCAGGAGAAGATCGACACGATGTCAACTCTGACCCGGCGGCCGACGGAAGTACGTCTGAACGAAGAGATGCTCGAGGACTTCAAGCGCCGTGTGATGGTGGCGCAGGTGCAGTCGCCGAGTTCGCACGTGGATGTTCCGACGCTCGTCTGAAGGTCTTTGGCGCTCTTCCCTGCTCGACGCCCTCGGATGCGTGGACCACGGCTTCGCCACACGCCATCTGCCGCAGTGGCCTGACGAGTACGCCCGTGTACGTCAGGTGCACTCCGCAATGGTGCATGAAGCCTCCGCGGACTCGCCTGAAGGTGACGGGCTGGTCACACACGTACCAGACCGGTGGATTGGAATACGCACCGCTGATTGCGTGCCCGTGCTGCTTGCAGACCCGCGAACGCGCTCAGTTGCCGCGGTGCATGCCGGATGGCGCGGTACAGCCGCGGGGATCATACCCGAAGCGCTCGAGCGCATGCGGGCCCTTTACGGCACCCATTCCGCGGACATCGTAGCGGCGATCGGCCCATGCATCGCATCGTGCTGCTTCGAGGTCGGCCCGGACGTCGGGGCTCAGTTCCCGGATGACTTCGAACAGGACCCGCCGCGCGTAGATCTGGTGGCGGCGAACCGCCGGCAGCTTTACGAGTCCGGAGTCGCCGAAAGCCGGATCGATGTGTCCGGCCTGTGCACGATGTGCGATGCGGCGGAATTTGAATCGTTCCGGCGTGACCGCGAGCGCTCCGGCCGCATGGTTTCGGCGATACGGATTCTCGCCAGTGCCTAAAAGTGCAGCCCCCCGCTGCAGATCAGCACCTCACCCGTAACGTAGTCGGACAGCGGCGAGCAGAAGAACAGAACGGCGTTCGCTGCTTCCTCCGGTGTGCCGAGCCGGCCCAGCGGGCACTCGGCCTTGATTGCGTCAAGGAACCTCTGCTGCACACCGACGCCGATTCGCTCGCCCTTGATCTCGATACTGGCCCCTTCAGCTCCTACCGGCTGGATCAGCCTGGTCTCAATCAGACCAAAGCCGACGCAGTTCACGTTTACGTTGTAACGCCCCCACTCCTTCGCCATCGTCCTGGTCATCCCGATTACCCCAGCCTTGCCGCTTGAATAACCGATCTGCCCGGCGTTGCCGTCCGTCCCAGCGATCGAGGTGATGTTGACGACTTTGCGCATTCGGCGTTCGCCTTGCGTTGCTTCGGCTTTAGCGGCAGGCCGAATAAACTCGGAGGCCGCACGAAGGATCCGGAAGGGGGCGGTGAGGTGAATGTCGAGCATGGCCTGAAACTGCGCGTCGGTCGTCTTCTGAATCACCGTGTCCCACGTATAGCCTGCATTGTTGACGACGATGTCGAGGCCGGCGAAGGTCTCGACCGTCCGCCGTATCAGCGTCGCGGGAAACTCGGGTGCAGTGACGTCACCGGGGCAGGCCAGTGCGCGGCCGCCTGCTGACGTAATCGCATCCACCGTTTCGGCTGTGGCCTGCTGTTCAAGGTCATTGATCGCAACTGCAGCGCCGGCCTCCGCAAGCTTCAATGCAAGGGCTTGGCCGATGCCACGTCCCGCACCGGTCACTACAGCGACCCTGCCATTCAGATCCAGCGTGATCATTGAACCCTATCGTACTGCCGCGAGTACGTCGGAGACTGCCTCGGCCGCGGTCCGGCACATCCCCTCGCTCACATCGCAGTGGGTCACCATCCGAAGTTCCGTAGCCGAGATCCCATTGGCGATCACGCCACGGTCCTTCAGTTCACTGCTGAGTTGCACGGCGCTCAATCCGGTTCCCGAAATATCGAAGATCACGATGTTTGTGGCAACGGGACGGACGGCTACACCCGGAATTCCGGCGAGCAGGGTGGCAAGCATTGCGGCGTTGCGGTGGTCTTCATGCAGGCGCAGAGGCATCTGCTCCAGCGCAATCAGGCCGGCAGCCGCCAGAATCCCCGCCTGACGCATGCCGCCCCCGAGCCGCTTGCGGAGAAGTCGCGCTTTTTCGATCACCTCAGCTGGTCCGGCAAGCATCGATCCGACGGGTGCCGCTAAGCCTTTCGACAGTGATAACATCACTGTGTCCGCATGTCGGACGATTCGCTCAACGGGTACATCCAGAGCGGCAGCAGCGTGGAACACACGCGCACCGTCCATGTGCACCGGAAGGCGCATCTCATGCGCGCCCTCGTGGATCTCCTGAAGAGCGTCAAGGCTGTAGACGGTGCCCCCGGCCATGTTGTGCGTGTTCTCTACTTCAATGAGGCCCGTGGGCGCCCAATGCGGCCCCAGCAGCCGAATTTCCCGACGGATCTGGCTCCATGTCAGGAGCCCATGGTCGGTCGTGATCGGACGTGCAACACAGCCGGCGAACCACGCCATCATGGACAACTCGTAGTTCAGGATGTGACAGCGGGAATCGCAGATGACCTCCTGTCCATGGCTGGTAAGGGCGGCGATCGCACACGTGTTACCCATGGTGCCCGTAGGCAGAAACAGCGCGGCCTCTTTGCCCATCACCGT